>CAWUIU010000012.1:0-19812 GCA_963922285.1 uncultured Oligoflexia bacterium
AGAAAGAATTAATTCATAAATTTTTCGACAAAATGATTTAGTCTTTCGTTCATGATTTCAGGGAAGTCTACCTGGGGAACATGGCTGCCGTCTTTGATAATGTAGAGATCAGAGCCTTTAATGTACTTTTTAAGAATTCTTTGCAGATAATTAGGGATGATTTTATCTTTGTCACCACCAATGATGAGAGTTGGAGTTTTTATCTTTTCGAGATCGTTAATTATTGTGTGTTCTTTCATTTGATCAAGTAAGTGAAAAAAAATATCTGGATCAAGCTCTCCAATTTTTTGCATATACTCTTCAACCCATTTGATACTGGTTTTTTTTGTATTGAATCCACCTTGCCAGACTCCAATTTGCGCTAACGGGTTTTTGTAAGCATTTTTCCAAATAAAATCGTATATTGCTCCTAAATTTTCCTTAGCCTTGATTATATATGGCTCAGAGATGTCCATAATATTAGAGTCAAACATTACATCTTGAGGAGGAAATACTGTTCCTGAGATTAACGCCATCGCTTTAAGTTTCTTAGGGTAAAGTCTCGCATATTCTAGCGTGACGTTGACTCCCATACTATGAGCAAGCATTATCGATTGGTTAACATTTAAGTAACTTAAGAGAGAGTCTAAGTCATGACAAATGTTCTCAAAGGTTACCGATTTAATTCCGTCAACACTTGTCGATTTAAAGTGACATCGATAGTCGTGAATAAGAACTTTAAAACCTAGCTTATCAAAGTAGTCTACTTGCAAGTCAAAATGTTGAAAGTTACAAACAAGTCCGTAATTGAAAACAATTACTATTTCTTTCTTTGAAAGATCATTTGGATTAAAGTTTATATGGTAATGAATCTTGGTTCTATCATTGACTTCATGAAATAGTGATTTAGTTTTCCAGTTCATCAAGTTTTCCTAATTCAATTGCATACTCTTGCTCTAGCGCTTCAACAATATTATATGACTCTGCATGTTCAATAGACATGGCTTCTAAGTTTTTGTAGTACTGATCTTCATCTGGTAGATGTTCTGTGTTGTACGAGATAATTTCAATCGTTGTATTCCCTAGTGAAATCGTATCTTTTTCTTTTACTTTGATGTTGCCTTTAATTCTCTTGCCATTAATTTTAAAAAAACTTTCAGATGTGGCATATAGTCCTTTCTTAGACAGAGAAAGAGATATCTTTTGATTACCAAAGCTGGGATCATTTATCGCAATAGTATTTTTAAGTAATCGACCAATAGTAATGTTCGGGAGATTTATATTGACCTCTCCTAAATAAATTAGCTCTGGTGCTTGAATCACGTTCAGTTTAATCATGAGTTTATTTTACAGTGTTTTTTAATTAAATTGTAGTATAGATCTTTTGGTCTTTATCAAGTTTAGATACAATCTCTATCATTTCTTTATCTGTTAAGTTGAGTTGCTTAAAGTCTTGGATTACTCGATATAAAATGTCTTGATGTTCGATAATATTTGCAATTTTCTTTTGGGTAACAACTCCAGATTGTTCTTGACCAAAAAGATCTCCTTGTCCTCTTATTTTCAAATCTTCTTCAGCAATTTTAAATCCATCAGTACTTTTTTCGATTACTTGTAAACGATGAAGACTTTCAGGAGAGAGTTTACGATCAAGAATGAGAAAGCAAAAACCAGGCTTTTCTCCTCTTCCAACACGTCCTCTCATTTGGTGAAGTGAGCTTAGGCCGAACCTTTCAGGATTTAAAATTGCCATAATAGTTGAATTTATAACATTAATTCCGACTTCAATGACTGAAGTGGCAACAAGAATGTCGATTTCATGGTTCTTAAAGTCAATAAAAGTCTTTTCTTTTTCACGAGCTTTCATTTGGCCATGAAGAGGTTTGATTCTAATTTTTGGAAAAAAATTTTTAAATCGATCGAGGGTATTTTCAATATCTCTTATGTTTTGATCAGGAGACTCATTGACCGCAGGTACAAGTATATAAGCTTGTTCCCCAATTTCAATTCTTGTGTGTAGAAAACTTAAAAATTTATCAAAATTCGACTCAGTAACAATTCTGGTCTGAGTCCCTTTCCTACCGCCAGGCATAGTTTTTATAATTGAAATATCAAGGTCACCATATTGCGTGAGGCTGAGAGATCTAGGAATAGGAGTTGCTGACATAATGAGACAATGAGAGCCTTTTCCTTTAGCAACTAATTTGAGCCTTTGTTCAACACCAAACTTATGTTGTTCATCAATAATTGATAGTCCTAAGTTTTTAAACTTAACAGAATCTTGAAAGAGAGAATGAGTACCGATAACCATTTTTATCGTTCCATCTTTAAGACCTGCGAGAACTTCTTTTCTTTCGCCTGCTGATTGTGATCCAAGTAAGAATGATACATTCATTTCTTTTGGGAATAGATTTATTATTTCACGGAAATGTTGCTTTGCTAGTGATTCGGTCGGACACATAAAGGCTGTTTGAAAACCTTCATGTATGGCATAAAAACAAGAGAGAACAGCTACCGTTGTTTTTCCACAGCCAACGTCCCCTTGAATTAATCTCATCATAGGAGATGGCGAAGAAAAGTCTCTAATAATATCGTCGATTGCATGTTGCTGATCTTCGGTTAATTGGTATGGATATAAACCGGAAGCCTTTTTAATTGTTTTATCAGAAACATTTATCGTTATTCCAGATTCAGTTTTTCGATTGTTTTTTCGTAGATGTACTTTGAGTTGATCAGTGAAAAACTCTTCATAGACAAGTCTTTCTTTTGCCTTTTTGTATTTCTCATCTGACCACTCACTTGATGCAACTCGACCATGAATATAACTAAAAGCTTCCTTACGAGTTATAAAAGAGTTGTTTTCAAGCACTTTATTTGGGAGAAACTCAGTAATCTCATTCCAGGTTTTCTCTGGAATTCGATCAAAGATTCTCTTTATATTTATTGAGTTTACGCCTGAAATCGTCGGATACTGAACTTTAAGTTCGCGAACTTCGTCCTGGTTCTTTGGTTCATAATATTCTGGATTAGCGATTTGTTTAAGGCCATTATATTCAGATACGGTACCAATGAACTCTATCTCATCTAGTTCTTGTAGCTTTTTTTGTATCGAAGAATAGCAATTAAACCATTTTAAATTAAGTGTTTGATCAGATCGTGAGTCTTTAACAACTGCAGTCACATTGTAGAGCATCGCTCGACCTTTGCCCTTTGCTTTAAAGTTTGGTTTAGCTTGAATCGAAACGATCTTTCCTTTTCCTTTAAATAGATAACTCACTTGTGCAAAATTAAATGATTTTACTGTTGGAGTAAGTATAACTTTATTGGGAATGATCCAGAGTAGGTCTTCTACTGTTGTAATTCCAGTTTGATTGAGTTTTTTAATTGAGACGCCTGCCTTTTTGTACAGGTCGCAAAGAGGTGAGGATAGTGAGATACTACTTGTACTCAATCGACTCTACCTCATATTCGATATCACCCTTAGGAGCCTTAACGATAACTTCATCTCCTAGCTCTTTGCCGATTAAGGCTTTTCCTAGAGGGGAATTGAAGGATATTTTACCTTGTTTCATGTCTGATTCAGGTTCTCCTACAATCTGGTACGTAACACTTTCATCACTTTCCATATTTAAAATAGTGACAGTCGCACCAAATACAATTTTATCATTTACGACTTTAGATGGATCAAGAACTTCTGAGTCCGCAATTATTCCTTGAAGTTGTGCAATTCTTCCTTCTTGAATACTCTGCTTTTCTTTTGCCGCATGATATTCAGCATTTTCTTTAAGGTCACCAAGATCTCTTGCTTCAGCAATAATTATCTTTAGTTTTTCTCTTTCGACTTTTACTAAATGATCTAGTTCTTCCTGAATTTTTTCCATTCCATTTTTAGTAATTGGTGACGGCATAGTATTTCCTTAGTCTTTAAATAGTGCATTGGCTGCACTTAAGTGCTCGTTTAACTTTTCTTCTTCACTTTTTGAGCCCTCTAATTTGAAGTAGCCACAAAAGTTTTTCTTAATTTTTTCAACGACTCGATCGGCATTTGTCTCATGACATTCGTTATAGACCTTAGGATCGTAGTAAGTACACATTTTACAACAGTGTAGATCAGCATAGCAATACTCACATTCTTCACTTAGAGATATTTTTGTTTCAACTTCAATACTTAACTCTTTTTTGCAAGAATAGCAGTGAATATTATCTATTTTTGACATTTAAAAGCTCCAAGTTTTCTCAAGATAGAATTTAGGGTCGATTACTTCGCCTTCATTTGTTTTCAAATATATTTTAGGCGATCGTCTTTTATTATATTCTTGTATTGATTCAATCAAGTATTTTTCGTTGTTGTTCTCAATTGTCTTAGTGACAAGAAAGTTTATAAATAGTGTGGAGAGACCTCCGATGAAAAGAGCCTTTCTGTTGTTATCACTTGTGTTTGTTATAAATGAGCTTAGTAATAAGAGGCTGCCAACACTTCCAATTACAGCTGGTCTAATCTTATTGCTGCTTTGATTTTGGTACATTTCGAGAAGCCTCTTTGCACCTTGATCTTTCTCTAGATGAAATCTAAGTCCTTCACCTTTTTGATTGAGGCTTGGATCTACTAAAATTTCTTGATCATTGATTACAGCGATTCTACTACAGGATTCATTTGCTGTAGCGTGTAAGCAAAAGAGACTAAGTGAAATGATTAAGTATTTATTCATCATAATAAAATACCTTTTTCTTACTTTTTTGCCAACTATTTGCCATCTGGGATCATGTGTTAAAATATTGTTAATACATAAGGATGGAGTAAAATGGGCTTAATCACCACGGGTATAAATCTTGGTAAGACAATTCGAAATATTGGACGTTTGAGAGAAATCGTTTCTGTATTTGCAAAGCATGGATTAGATGAGTTCATTTCTAATAGTGTATTGGTTAAAATTCCGAATTTTGCACTGCCAAAATCTGTTAATAAGAGACTCAAGGAAGAAATTGAAGAGAGAGGAGAGCACTCATGGGGAGAAGTTCTAGGAACTCGACTTAGACAATCTTTTGAAGAGCTAGGCCCTGCATTTGTAAAATTTGGTCAATTACTTGGGTCGAGAGAAGATATTTTTGATGATCAGTTTATCAAGCATATGCATATGCTCCGCGATAAAGTTAGTCCACTAACCTTCTCAGAGGTGAAAGATCAGGTTGAGGCATCTTTAGGTAGAAAAATTGAAGATGTCTTTAGCATTGTAGAGGAGAAGCCTATCGGAACTGCTTCGATAGGCCTTGTTTATAAGGCAAAGTTATTGTCTGGTGATGAGGTTGTCTTAAAAGTGAGAAGACCTCGCATCGAAAAGTTTATTGAGACAGACCTATCTGTTTTACACTTTATAGCAGCCCAAAGTGAAAGAGCAGGGGAAGAAATCAAATATCTTGGTCTCTCAAAGATCATAGAAGACTTTGCATTATCACTACAGAATGAATTAAATTTTCACATTGAAGCTAATAATTGTGAAAAATTAAAGAAAATAATTTCAAAATATGATGAGGGAACTTTTCATCTTCCAAAAATGTATTCTGAATTTACTAATGACGATCTTCTTATTATGGAGCTTATAAAGGGTGTTCCTTTTAGCGATGGAAAAAAAATTGATGAATACATAGAAGAGCTTGAGCCTAAGCTAAATGAGAGTGTTGATCTTTTTATTAGAACATTTTTGAATGAAGGTTTTTTTCATGCGGACTTACATGGTGGAAATTTCTTTTATACTGATGAAAAGAAGATCGCTTTAATTGATTTTGGATTAGTCGGTAGTCTTTCTCGTTCAGGACGACAAAGTTTATTGGCCATTATTTATTCATTGATTACATATAATTTCGAAAATCTAGTTTATGAATTTCTTGATGTAGCAGAATATGATCAAATTCCTGACGTTGATAAATTAATCGTGGATATTAAGTCTGCTTTGAGTCCTCATGTCGGATTAACTGTTCAACAAACAAATTTTTCAATCGTCCTAAGGTCTGTTGTGACAACTTTAAGGGAGCATCAAATCTTTTTACCTAGAGAGTGGTATGTAGTTTTTAGAGCGTTAATGACATTAGATGGGGTTGGGAAATCACTTGGTATGGATTTTGATATCTTTAAAGTGCTTGAAAAAGATATCGATAAACTTATCAAAGCAAATTTTACAAAAGAAGTTCTTTTAGAAGATGCTGCTTGGGTGGGAAGAGATGTTTTGTCAGGAGCTAGAAGTTTGCCAAGACACTTAAAGTGGTTTGCTAAAGAGTGGGCAAAGAATGGATATTCTTTCGAGCTAAAGCATTTAGGTGTAAGTGATTCATTTGATAAGGTTGCAGCTTCTATTTTTTTCTTAGGTTATTGTATTATTGCAAGTGTCATGTTTTACACGGGTGCGAGCTTAGTTGATACTTCGTTGTTAGCAAATGCAAAGTTGTCAGACTTGCCTGCAATGACTTACATATTTTGGGGCGGAGCAAGCTTTCTTGTATTTGTTGGATTATCGAAAAAATAATTTTTAATTTGATATATTTCTCTTATTCATCTTGAGAACTTTTTCACCAAAGCGATCACTAAAGCGAATTGATATATTTTTAGCTTCAGAATCAAGTGCTTCAATAAGTATATTCATATCAAAGAGTTTTCTTTCTGCGTGAAGCTTAATTTGTCCATTTTCATATTTCCATGTTCCAAAACCATCATCTAGATTTGCTAAATGATAAAACCATTTTCCATCCTCATATAGTGTTAGCTCTATAGGATAGTCATCATTAAAAATCGTTTTGTCAGAATAAATATTTGGTTCATTAGGAGTTTCTTTATTATTTATGTATTGTTGAAAATTTGTTTTTTCGACTTTTTGAAAATCTAGTTGGCTATTCTTGTCACTAGATCGGCCACAACTGAAAAGGATAAGTATCAAAGTGAAATAGTATAGTTTTTTCATTCTTACCTATTGTTTGATTAGTTCTTTTATTTTAGATGTTTTTCTCTATAATTAAAATATGAAAAAAATAAATTTAGTATTACTGTCATTCTTTTTGTCTTTCTCAACTTTTGCTAAGCTTAAAAAACAAGCTATCGTAGAGGTTAAGTTAAATCCCGTAGGTTCTTTTGAAATCAAGGCTAAAATAAGAGGATCCCTTATTGAAAAAGATGGGAAGTACACAAGTAAGAAATTACAAGCAAAAGTAAAGTCATTTAAAACAGGAGTCGATCTTAGGGATAAGCACACTCGTGATAAATTGAACTATAAAAAATATTCTCACGTTGTTGTCTCTGATTTAGTTGCATCAGGTGGTAGTGGCACTGCAAAAATTAAAGTAATGAATAAAGTTAAAAGTATTAAGTTTAAATATAAAGAGATTAAAAATAATTTCTTGGAAGCAACCTTCAAGCTAAGCCTAAAGTCTTTGGGAATCAAAGACATTAACTACTTAGGTGTTGGCGTAGAAGATACTATTTCTATCAGAGCAACGATAAAGCCTAAGGGAAAATAGTGGGGAGAATATTAGTTCTTCTTTATTCAACTATTTTATTATCTTGTCAGACAGATAATTCAAATTCATTCGATGATATATTAGGACAATCTACAATTGATCCAAATAACACAAATTTAGTGAACGCCTATAGTGTTTTGGAGGAGAGTTGTATTAATTGCCATAGTGGATATCATAATGACTGGGCTTCTTATGATACTGACCAGAAGTGGATTGATGCAGGCTTGGTAACTGCAGGAATTATTGGTGATTCGACAGTAATAACGAGACTGAAAAATAGGGGTAGTGATATGCCTAAGGATCAGGCTGCGCTTTCTGAGGATGATTATAATACTCTCGTTACTTGGATCGAAGCACTTTAAAACATATAACCTAAGCTCATTTTAAAAAATGTCGATTTGAAATCAAGTACTTTCCCTACTTCAACATCCATGAAAAACTTTTTGAGCTTCCATGATAACTGGCCAAATACGCCATAGCTAATGATGCTTGTTTCTTCAAACTCAAATCCATCAGGTTCTGTAAAGTTACCGGATCTGAGTACAATCGGTGCGCTTAGTCCAATCGAGACCGTTTCGCCAGTTTTTATAAGAAAGGAATTATTAAACATCAAAAGTGTTTCAGAAACATTGTCTTGGAGGTATCTAAAATCTGGATCAATTTCACCTACAGTTGCAGTTGCTAGTGCGTATCCAATTGATGATTTGAATTCGTACTTATTGTTTGCATAGTTAATACCAACTGATAACATCGTCCCTTCAGTAGTTGAGTTGATGACAATCGAAGTTGTTCTATCATTTGAAACAAGGGTTAGGTTATCCTGCCAAGAAATATATGAGCTCATCACGAAGAACCTTAGTTGGTATGGGACTACTTCAACTGGTTCTTCTTCATCATCGTCATCTTCTTCAGTGTCAGAGAATTTTTCGTTTTGATATTTTTTAAGAATTCTTTTTACTCTTTCGGCTTTGTAGTCTTGATCAATTAATAAGTTACCATAGCGTAAGATGAGCTTCCTTAACTCGTCAGCTGAGTTAGTTTTGTAGATGCTTATATAGGTACCAAGTAGGCTGTAGTAAATTTTCAATAGAGGTTCCGGTAGTTCGTTAAGATCTTCATACTCCACTTCTTCATTTACGGCTTTTAGAACACTTTCATGTTCTTTAGAGTATTGTTTTTCAATTATATAGTTTTGAAATTTTATTGCGGATGTAAAGTCTCCCATTTTTTCAAAGGCTTTTGAGATAAGGATTAATGACTCAATAGAATATTGACTGACACTCGATTTTGATCTGTTGGCTTGTTTAATTAGTTCGATAGTTTTTTGAAAGTTACCTGCACGATAGCTCTCTAGAGCTTTTCCGAGGTTTACGGCGGAGGCACTTAAACAAATAAAGATGCAAGTAAGTATTCTTAAAGCCATAAGTGTACTTGCCCGGCTAAAGTCCATGTGTCATTACTGTAGCTTTCAGTACTGATCGTTCGGTAGTTATAAAAATCTACCCTGAATTCCATTCCAACAAATGGGAAGTACTGTAGAGCTGGACCAATTTTTAGTATTTTTTCTTCTGTCGTAGTGTCTTGTGTGAAGTACTCAGTTGTTAGTATAGAGTAAAGACCTCTTTTAAGCTTTAAGTAATTTTGTAAGAATATATAACTGCTCGTTGTTGCATCTGAAGAGGCGTAGTCTTTGGTTGTTAAACCGTATTCAAAAAGAATGCTTGAGCCTTTAGAGAAACCAAATTTCATATGATATGCAAAACTTGTTTGGTTAAGGTAAGAATTGCTTTGAGATAGATATGATAAGCCTATTCGAGAGTTTTCAGATAGGTTGTATTCTATCATTGAAGTGAAACCAGATGGTCTTAGATTACCAGCTTGAGATAGGTTTCCTAGAAAGTATTGAAGGCCTAGTTCAATGTTAGAAAAGTTTCCATGGTAGAGAAATCCATGTGCCCCGTCATTCATTGTTAAATTAGTTGATGTTTTACTGTAAGAGTTGTGGTCAGGAATTCGTAAGCCAAATACCTTGTCCATCATTCCAAGGTATAAGCCATGTTTTTGACTAGTGCGATAGCCGATATAGTGTTCTCTAGAGCGATAAGTTGACTGATTTTCATCTGTTGAAGATTGTCCTTCAGGCGCATAGCCAATCGAAGTGACAATAATGAAATTATTACTTTTAGTCGGTCTTGTTGTGAAGCCAATGTTGGCCATCATATTGATCCACTCATTTTGGGAAGTGTCGTCTCCTATATTTGTTTTTAAGAGAAGACCTCGGTAATTTGCATGTCCTTTTATGTAGTTATTATCGGCTATTCCATAAATAAAACCTGAGATCTCTGCTCTTTCTTCTTCATTGAGAGATTTTTTAGCAATCGAATTATCGCTAATAAGAGTGGCCCCAAGAGCACGCCCGTAATCAGTAAGAGGACCATTTCCGAATGGGTTATAATGACATGTTAGGCAGGATTGGTAACCATAGCTAATAAAGTTCGTGTATGCATAGCTGCAATTTAAACCAATGATTGTAATGAGAATGAATTTATATAAAAGCACTATAAAATCTTAATACTTTCAATAGTATATGGACAATAGATTTTCATCGGTCCTTAAAAGATTGGCATACAAAAAGAAGTTTAAGACTTGAATTATATATTCTAAGTAGCTGCATTTATTTGGTTTTTGTAGAACAGTTAAATTATTTGGTTGTTGAATACCAAAATAATTTAAAATTATTCACAATTCGGACGAAAAGAGTAAGGTATGGATAAATCTTTGCATAATTTATTTACGATACTAGTTTCATTACTAATTCTTGTTAGCTGTGTTCCTGCAGCTGAAGAAAGTGAGTTGGATTTTGAGGATAAGTTGGGAAGTTCTTTGGGGAATTTTAGTGGAATTGCGCTCTACGAGAAAAATTGCGCCAGTTGTCATAATGCTTTAGAGGACTCTGAGAAAGTGGGGACTTCTGATGATCAAATAGCTGCAGCAATTTTGGAAGTTCCTGAAATGAATCATTTATCTTCGCTAACAGAAGAAGATATCACTTCTATATATGAAGTTTTGAAGCTTAATGTTGTTAAGGGTAATCCGGAGGTAGAGAAGCTTTGTGTCGATCCGGAAGCTGTTGCTGAAACTGATGCGAAATTTCTTAATGCAAAAGAATTAGAAAATGTTTTTAGAGATCTTTTTGGAAGTGATGCGACAGATGTTGTTAAGTCTGATCTAAGCGGACTAACTGCTGCTGGCAATAGTGAGTTTGATACTGAGAATGGAGAGCTGAGTCCAATATTTTTTAAGAGTTTCATTAGAATAGTTGACTCATTAAAATCAGGGGCTGCAAAAACGATGATGAGTACTTCTTGTATTGGGCGAAGTGATAAAAAGTCAGAACTTTCAAACAATTGTAAAACTAATATCGTTGAAAATTGGGGATTAAAAATTTTAAGGAGGCCACTTTTGGCTTCAGAGAAGAGTACATTTTTAGGAATCTTAAATGATATTTCTGATGATGACTTAAAGAAGAATCTTGAATATCTCGTTAAGGTATTTCTGTTGCATCCTGATTTTCTTTTTCGTTTTGAAGATGGTGGAGAGATGCAAGATGGTAAAATGAGTTTGACTCAATATGAGAGGGCACAAAAATTAAGTTTTGCAATTTGGAGAAGTATGCCAGATGAAGAACTCTTTGAAGCTGCTGAGAATAATAAATTAAATAGTGAGTCCGACCTTTCTTATCATATTTCGAGAATGTTTAAATCAAACAAGGCAAAGGAAGTAATTTTAGATTTTTATAAACAATGGCTTCATATGGATAAATTTGTTTCAGAATCATATACTGATCACTTCTTAAATCCAACGCTCTCAAAAGCGGATCAGATGAATATCTATAAAGATGCACTTCTAGAATCGGAAAGATTTTTGAGACACGTAACTTTTGACGATAGTGGAAAGTTTGAGGATCTTCTTAATTCCAATTGGACTGACTTAGATGGCCTTGAAAAAGTCGCTGATATATATGGGACAAATTCTAGTGAAACAGAACTTGAAGGGAGTCGAAGATCAGGAATTTTGACAAGAGCAGCAACACATATTACAGGTAGTAACTGGCAACATCCTATGTCTTTAGGAGCATTTATTCGTAGAAATATACTCTGTGATGAACTACCAGCTCCACCTGATGACTTCGATTTACCTGAGGTTGGTGAAGTGCATAAAGGTGAAGTTTTAAGTACGAGAAAGTCTTTTGAAAAAGCTGTATCTTCTCCTCAGTGTATTGGATGTCATAATCAAATTAATGGATTAGCTTTTGCATTTTCTAATTATGACTCTCTTGGGAGATATCAAGAGCGTGAAAAAATATATGATGTGAAGGGAGCCTTTGTTGCCACTGCAAAAGTTGATTCGGTTACAAGGCCAAATATTTATAATGGGTCAGGAACAACAGTGAAAGGTGGTGTAGCCTTAAGCAAAATGATCTCTGAGACACCTAAAGCAAAGCAGTGTTTTGCGAAGAAGTTCATCAGGTTTGCTTTAGGTAGAGAAATTCAGAAGGCAGATGGTTGTTCAATAGACAAATTTTATGAGTCAATTAAAGAACAAAAAAGTTTAATGAATGTCATGAAAGAGTATGTCGAGAATGATTCATTCTTTTACAAGAAAGTTAAGGTAGACTAAGGACTAGAAAATGACGAAAGGACTTAAGCATAATAGAAGACAATTTTTAATGGGAGCTGGAGGCTTTATGCTGTCAATTCCGTTTTTAACTTCGTTAGCTCCTTCTTCGGTTCTTGGTTCTGACGCTAAGAGAGTTTCGAGATTTGTTTCAATCTTAAGAAGAGATGGGGCGCCATTAGACTTCTGGCCAAGTGGAATTGACTACAATTCGCTCAATGTTCTTGGACCTACAGCAAGAGACTTGGATCTCTCAAATATTTCAGGAAATCTATCAGCATGCTTCGGGGATAAGTATAATGACTTAAAAGAACATATGCTTATCCTTCGTTGTATAAATGGGATGGAATATCGCTCTGGTCATGAGACATTCCCTTTTTTAACAGCTACTCGTAGTAAATACACACCCGATTTTGGAGAAAATGAATCAATCGATCAACATATTATTCGAAAGATCTATGATTCGACGTCACCTGTTGAAAAGCAATTAAATATTGTTACTAGCTGGAGTAATAAAAGAGGATCCTATAGTCGATATAAGAAAAGTGATGGAAGTTACTCTGTAATGGGAGCCTATCATTTTCCTAAAGATATCTTTAATAATTTCTTTGGGGGAGCTCCAGAGGGTGGAGCAGATGCGAAGGCTGACGAGAAGTTAGTGATTGACCGAGTTTTTAATCACTTAAAATCTGTGAAGAATAATAGAAGAATTTCATTAAAGGATAAAGAGAGGCTTGGACAGTTCTCTGAAGAAATTTTTCAGCTCCAGACTAAGCTTGGTCAAGAGACCAAGATAAACTCTTGCTCGAAACCAAGTTCTATTTCTAATGGTGTGGATTTAGTAGAAAGAATACAGAACACATTTAAAGTAATGGAGCTTGTACTTAAGTGTGATATCACGAGAGTAATTAACTATGATTTTAATCCAGACACAAAAATTGCACCATATTTTGGCGGTATAGGGCATCATGGGATTTCTCACAGTAGTAGTTTTGATGGAATGAAGCTTTTTGGGGAAATGCATAAATGGCATCACGATTTTCTTGCTGATTTCATAAAAACACTTAAGGATGAAGATCCTTTAAATCCTGGAAAGTCTTACCTTGAGAATACACTGATTTTTATGAGTAATGAGCTTGGGAGCCAGTCTAATAGTAATGGTAATGGATATGACAATAATCACTTAAGAATAGACATTCCAACAGTGCTAATAGGTAATGTAAATGATTATTTTAAAACAGGTCGCTACATTGATTATAGAAATTCTAATGAACCAAGGAATGGACGATGGTGGAGACCTGTCGGGCATCCCTACAATCAAGTTTTGCAAACTGTTATGAGTGCTTATGGAGTAACATACCAAGACTGGGAACAAGATGGTATTGTTGGTTATGGAGATTACCGTGGTATGCACTATGGAAAATCTTTTCCTGATATCATGAGCTTAGGAGACAAAAGAAGCCCTCTTCCAGGAATAAAGGCTTAGTGAATATAGGGTTCAAAATACTGGTCCATTGAGATGGATGATTTTGAAGCTATAAAGGCTTATTGTTCGCAATTAGTAATGCCATTTGACTCTTGAGTACATGAAACCTGTAAGTTTTTGCCTTCATGAAACAAAGTTATTGGAGAGCCGTATTCTGGAGAACCCATCGTTAAGTGCACCAAGTTATTATCGGCTTGCTTTATGTCATTTAATAATGAAAACATTGTTGAATGACTTATTTCAACTTTTCCGTTATTATTGAAGATTCTAATTATACTTGATAGTTGTTGTTTATTTAAGAGAATGGATGAGGCTGACTTTTCTTCTTTATCAGTTATTTGATCACACATTTTAACTATGTTTCTCAGGTACTCTCTAGTATTAGAAATCGCTAAGTCATGGATGCAAAACTTTTTGTCTTTGTCGCTTGAAATTATCTCATTCATTAGTTTTCTAAGTGAAATATTACTATTTTGTGAAATAGTAGAAAAGACTATGTTCATATTTTCAAGATTGTCTACAGTGCAATACTTTGACATCTCTTCAGTTTTAAATGGTGATTGATTGCTTGGTAGGAGTTCAGTGAAGGCAAAGCTACAGTCTTGTAATGACTGAATATTTTTTCGCATTTCACTGGCGTTGATAAAATTTGCGGTAATTAGAAAAATTAAGAGGGAAGATGTAATTATTCAAGATAACCAAGATCATTACGAGATTGTTATTGAAAAGAAGAGTAAAGGTTGATTCGCTTTTTAAGTATTTTTATTTCTGTGTAGATTTCCAGTGATTTTTTCTATCTCAATTTAATATAAGGCTTCCTCGTCACCCTGGGGAGCGTCAATAAATAAATCGCCATAAAAATTTGGCGTGACTTTTTAATGTTTTTCTCCATAACTAATTGAAATTTTATATATAAAAAAACATTCAATTTTACTCAGTTATAATGAAAAAAAGCCGATAAGAATATGGTGAGGTGTTTATGAATAATATGACAAGAAATCTATTTATTTCAGTAAGTGTAACTTTTCTTGGGATCCCAACTATGGCATGTAGCAATTCATTTTGCGTTAATTCGGAAATGCCTCTTTTGTATCAAAGCTCGAAGAGACTTGTTACCGCAATAAGTAAGCTAGAGAGAGATACTTCGATTGATGAAGACCCTGGATGGTGTATACCTGTTGCGTCTACAATGGCTTTTGCTGGTTCTTTAAAAAAATCTAAGAATATGAGTTATTCATATTCAAGCTTAAATGCCATGAGAGACTATGATTTAAGCTGGAATAGTGATGTTAACTCAGAAACTTTTTCTAATTCTATTTATCAAGTAGGCGAACTTATGCGAACAAATTGGCGCAGAGGTGGAACAAGTTTAAAAAATAGAAACAAAGGTTTTAAGAAAGTGTATAATTCGATACGTGGAAATGTCTCCAAGAATTATATCGAGAAGATGACTAAGCATAGCTCGTATAATGTTAGTTACTTTAAAAATCTTTTTAAGGGAAAATATCCGGCAACACTCTTGAGTGTTAAAAAAATGGATCAGAGAAAAAGATTTCTACTTGGTCATGGTATTGCTCTAAATGGGTATGAAGGTTCAACTTTAAAAATTTATGATCCTTGGGGAAGAATTTATAATGTTCGATTAAGTTCTACTGGAACGAGGAGTTATCCAAAAATTTCTCATGTGAAGGGTAGAAACGGGTCTATTGAAAAGTATAATCGCGGAAATACTTATGCTGCTCTATATTCTTTTGCTTCTTTTTCCGTTACTGATAGAACTACTCAAACAAAACCAGGGGCTGGTGGAGGGAGAAGGCCTGTTCCACCTCCTCGTTATAAAGGTCGTTGGAGATAGATGCAAAAGTGTTAAAACAATCAGCTTCTATATTAATTCTTTTTACTATGTCTTTTTACATTTCTTATTTGTATAAAAATGAATTCGGAACAAAAAAGATTACGGAGAAAAATCAAAACAAAAAAGCAGTCTTAGGGACTGACACTGCTTCGATTAAAAATGTGGAAGAGAAAGAATTAAATCAATCATCAGTAAGTACATTGAATAGAGAGGTTGCATCTTTAAATGCAAAAGATCTAATCTCTCTAGATAGTTCTGTTGAGGTTGAAGTACCTAAAGCTAAGTTAAGTGTTAGCACTTTGGAAAAAACAGAAATAAGTACCACTGTAAAGATCGAAATGCTTCAAAAAGACAGGGTTGATTTAAGTGAGCGGTCAAAAGCTAAGAAAGTTATACTTAATGAATTAATGAGGATTTCTTTCGTAGAGCGAAACATAGACATTGAAGAAATGGATGATATCAGTGATATGGGAAAAGATCTTGAGTCCTTAAGTCCTCCTGATAGCGAAGTTTACTTTTTTGAGCTTTATAATCAACTTACAAAAATAGTTGATAGGTCAGACTTGAAAGCTATTAGCTTAGACTTATATGAGAGAGTTGATAATAAGGAAGCTAGGGGACTTGTTATCTTACATCTTCTAGATAATGATTTGAAAAATGATAATTTAAATTTTCTCGTTGATAATTTATCTGAAGATAAAGTTTTAAAATACACTCCCGATAACTATACAATAAAAAACATGGATGGAGAAAGATATTTAGTCATAAATGATGGTCCTGTTTATGATGAAGAAAGTGATCTTGTCGATGTTGAGTTGAATGAAAGCACTGGAAATAAGAATGAGGAAGTTTTATGAATAAGAAATATATAATTGTAGCCTCTTTAGTAATTGCTATAGGAGCTGGTCTTGGTGCTGTTTTTAATGATGTTTTCAGGGAAGATAATTTTGACCAGGATAAATTAATACATGTTAACTTAGATAGCCTCGAAAGTGAAGATCGAGTAGTCGATTCAAATAATCCTATTCATAAGACTGTGAATAAAGAGGTAAGCTTGAAGCCTAAAAGGATAGAGTTTAAAAAAGTTAAGTATATAGAGGATGAATATTTAAAGGATATTAGTCAAGATCCAGATTTTGAGAATGTTTTTCATGGAGCAATGTCTAAATTTGGAAGGTTTGAGTTTGCTGAAGATCTTGCTATTTGGCTAGCTATTGGTGTAATTTTTGACTCATCTCCTGAGTATGGAGCTATTTTTGAAAACTCTATTAAGGAGTTGAATTCTCAAAAAGATGAAGTTTACACAGCCATTTTTCAAACCATGGACTCAATTGGGGCTGAGGATAGTTTCTTAAGGCAGCAGCTTATTAATGTCATTGGTGTTATGGATCTTGAAAAAGATAAAAAGATTTCTTTTTTTGGAAATGAAGCTAGCCGTGTAGTTGTTCTTGATGAAAATGGTGACTTTAGCCCGGACTCTATGAATATAACAAATTCTATCGCCTTCTTAAAACATTCCGGATCATCTTTAGATGAAGTAAGAAAGGTCTATGAAAAAAGTATTCTTGCGAACTCTGATCCGAAAGTCCAAGAGGAGTTAACATTACGGTTTAATACTTACTTTCCTGGTTCTGTGGATATATAACTTATAATTCATTCTAATTCTCAATTCTAAGGCTCCTCAAGTTTATGATTTTCCGATATAGGATTCTTCTCTAAAGTGTATAGATTATGGTCCTATAAGAACAGTTGTTGATGCGAAAAGAGTTCTTAATGAAAGCTCATCATATTCTAAATTGCGATGGCTTCCATTAGAAGAAAAACTTCATATTGTTAAAGATGTGGATTTAATGAGAAAGAATGCGCATATTATATACTATCAAGGCCAGAGACCGAGAACCAAGGTGCATACCGAACGAACTCTTTTGCAGGTTTTGGTCCAAGGGTCATTTGTATGAAATCCTCTAGAGGGAGGGTGAAGCTTTCATTTTGAAACTCAAACTGAACTGTATGGTCTATTTCCTTAATGAAAATTTCATTCGAATAGACTTGAGTCATAAACTCTTTGAAGAGGTCATTAGATCCTTTCTTTATCAAGCCTACATAAAGACACAGTTTGTGCTCAATATATGATTGATGTTTTTCAGGTAACCATAGTTTATATGGGGAGAGTTTTTCAAGCATCTCTTCATCATTAAAAAATGAACATTCATGGATGACTCCACTAAGATCATGTCCTTTATTGATAAAGAAATATAGTGAAATTTCACCTCGATCATTTCTTTTTATGTAAAAATCAGCACTCTTTATGCCTTTTAAGATTTCCCAATCTCTTGTTCTTCTATTTAAGGATATATACTTATTAAAGTTGTGTGCATACAATCTCTTTACTTGTAGAAGATCTTCTTCATTTAAACTAGAAAAATCGGTTTTTACAAAACCATGGGTTAAAGCTTCACCTTCTGTTAAGTTTTTAAGACCTGTCTGGATAACGGTGCCGAATTCAAAGAAGTCGTACTTTTGATAAAGATCGCTTTTTTCTGTCCATAGGAGAAAAAAAGCTACTTGGTCGATAAATTTATTAATAACTTCGTGGAAAAGTTTTTTAAATATTCCCTTGCCTCTATACTCTTCATCAGTGACTATCCCACCTAGCAAGGCTATTGGATATTTTTTTCCACCAGATCTAATCTCTCTTTTCTTTAAACCAATATGACAAATAACTTTCTTTTTCTCTTTATCTAAAACGATGTGACATCTTTTATGGTTGTGAGGATTAATTAAAGGCCAGAAGTCTTCTTCAAAACTATTATTTCCTTTATAGTCAAAAGATTTTTCGATAAGAGCGATTGTATCTTTATAATATTCAGGAGATTTTGCTAATGTTGTCGCAATTAATTCACTCATAGAGTTATTATAGATGTTTTTGCCTGAAAAAAATAGCTGTGATTACGATAGTTTATGAATAATTCGGCAATTCTTTCCCTTTAAAAAATAAGCGCTAATTAATTTTAAGAAAAGTCCTAAGGCGGCGAAAAGAAACTTGTAATGCTTGGGACATTTATGTCCAGAGCACTGTCACGAAGGAGTCGTGATAGTTACCCAGTCAAGGAGGATGAAATGGGATTACGAATTAACACTAACGTTGCCTCTCTAAATGCACAGAGAAATTTAAGAGGTACGCGATTAGGAATGCAACAGTCTCTAGAGAGATTGTCTTCTGGACAAAGAATCAATAGAGCTGGTGACGATGCCGCAGGTCTTGCGATTTCAGAAAACCTAAAAGCACAAATTAGAGGTTTGGGACAAGCAGAAAGAAATGCTGAAGATGGTATTTCACTTGTTCAAATTGCTGAAGGTGCACTAGGTGAAGTTTCTAACATTCTAATCAGGCTAAGAGAGCTTGCAGTGCAAGCAGCTTCGGATACTATTGGAGCGACAGAAAGAAAATTCCTAAACGTTGAATTCGAACAATTAACTTCAGAAGTAGATAGAATTGCTAACTCTACTGAATTTAACAGAGTTCCACTACTAAACGGTACTGGTGCTGTATTTGATATTCAAATCGGTACTAGAAATGACCCTATATCAGATAGATTAACGTTTGATGCATCATCTGCTGACGTTAACGTAGCTGCTCTTGGTCTGAACTTAGCATCTGTTGCTGATAAAATTTCAGCTCAGAACTCGCTTTCTTCAATCGATCAAGCAATTGTTTCAGTTTCAGGTATTAGAGCTGACTTTGGTGCTCTTCAAAACAGACTTCAGTCGACGATTAACAATATCGCGACAAGTATTGAAAACCTGTCTGCTGCAAACTCTCGTGTTAGAGACACGGACATTGCTTCTGAGACAGCAAATTTGACTAAGCAAAATATTTTAATGACTGCTGGTACTTCGGTTCTCGCCCAAGCGAACTCAAGTACACAGAGTGCCCTAAGTCTCATTCAGGCAGCGTCTCAAGGTTAATAGCCTTTGAGTTCGCTTGCTTGAATAAGCTTAAAAAAATATTTGCATATATTAAAAATAAAATTAGGAGTCATAAATGTTAGGGACGACTGGATAAATTTCCAACGACGATTTTAGACTGCAACCTTTAATTGTCGATAAATATTAAGAGGAAAAAGGAAAGTATAGTTTATCCAAAAGTCTGTAGACAATAGTCTTCAGGCGGTGACGAGCGACATTTTTTGACAAATGAATGAATAACAAAATTAAGAACAACAAATGGGCAGCGAGACAGTAGGTCAAGCTATAAAAAAACAGGAGGTTTTGAATGATGAAAGGGGACTAAAAAATGGGTTTAAGAATT
>CAWUIU010000013.1:0-19603 GCA_963922285.1 uncultured Oligoflexia bacterium
ACATTAAAATTAAAAAATTTATGAAAAGATTTGGTAATTTACCAAAAAATGTCGAAATAGTTCACGATCTTTATGGTGTAACAATGCCTAAGTTTGGTGTTGTTAAAGTTCCAGAAACTTTTGTTTTTTCCAATATAGGCAAGTCTCTCATTAAGTTTGCAGGACCGCAGGATTGGGAGAGAGAATACTATTTTAAACGTACAATCAACAACTTACAGTTGTCTTTAAAATAAACTATTAAGTATTTAGACCTGTCCAAAGAATTTGCAATTTCTTGTTAAGTTTTTCATCAGTTCGCCGAAAAGTTTTACAGATTAATTATTACTCACGCAATTTAATGCATTGGAGAACCTTATGATTAACTGGAAAGAACTGAATGGATTACATGTTATTTCTAAGCTTGAAGAGATTTTAAATAAGTGGTTTGGAGTGGAAGTTGTATTTACTGATGCGCATTACAAAATCAGAAGTGCACATCTAGATCCAGACTTCGTACACAAAAATCATTTCTTTAAGGTTCAAATGGAGTTAAAAAATGGTTATGAGTTAATCACTTCTGATATTGAAAAAGTGTCTGAAAGATTTCATAACGAGAAAGAAGAGGTGATTGTATGTCCAACAATTTTTCCTCATGTTCAAATGATCGCATCTAAAATTGAAGTTGATAGTGAATATCTTGGTACTGTTATGGCTTATCCTTTTATCTTTGATTCAATTACTGAGTCTGAGAAGGAAGAATTAGTTTCATTCCTAGTTAATCAAGGTGGAAACGAAGATGATGCAAGATCAGCTGTTAGTCACATGAAGATGCTTAATGAGCAAGATGTTGATTATTTAAAAGAGTTAATTGACCTTGTTGGTGATGAAGTTGAGACATTTCATAGTGAAATTTCAAAAAGAGAAGAAAGAATCCATGCGCTATCCTCAGAGCTTGGAGAGAAATTTAGATATCATAATATGATTGGAAAATCTAAGATGATGCAGAAAGTTTATAATCTTATTGAGAGAGTTGCACCTTCTGATTCATCAGTATTAATTCAAGGTCAGAACGGTACTGGTAAAGAGTTAGTTGCTAGAGCTATTCACTTCCATTCTTCAAGAAAGGATTATCCTTTTCATGCCATAAATGCTTCTGCTATCCCTGATAATTTAATTGAGTCTGAATTATTTGGTCACATCAAAGGTTCATTTACTGGTGCTCATAGAGATAAGCCAGGTATATTTGAAACAGCTAATGGTGGTACTTTATTTCTTGATGAAATTGGAGATACTCCATTAACGATGCAGGTAAAACTACTTAGGGTTCTTCAAGAGGGTACGTATCTTCCTGTTGGAGCAGACGCACCAAGAAAGACAGATGTCAGAATTCTTGCAGCCACAAATAAAGATCTAAAGGATATGATGGCGAAGGGTGAGTTTAGAGAAGACCTTTACTATAGAATTAATGTAATAAATATCAATCTTCCTTCTCTTAAAGATAGAGTTGAGGATATTTCACTACTAATGGAGCACTTCTTAAAGAAAAAGTGTGACGAGAATGGTCTACCGATGAAGCAATTCTCTAAAAAGTGTATGGAAAAAATGTTAGATTATGCTTGGCCAGGAAACGTTCGTCAGTTAGAAAACGAGGTGTCTAGACTTGTCGCTCTCTCGGGAACAGATAAAATGTTGAACCCAGATCTTCTTTCACCAGAAATTTTAAACTTTGGCGAAGCTCCAAGGTCAGCGACGAGAGGTGTAAATACAAGTGGTAAGCTTAAAGATGCATTAAAAGAACTTGAAATCATTATGATCAGAGAGGGATTAAAAAGATGTAACTTTAACAAGTCGAAACTTGCTAAAGAGCTTGGCATTTCAAGAGCAAGTCTTATTATGAAAGTTGATAAGTATGAGCTTGATAAGAGAAAGAAAGTTGCCGGTGAATAAAAACTAATTAAAATAAGAAAAGAAAAGGCCCGCAAAATGCGGGCTTTTTTTATTTAATGGTAGCCTCAATTTCTTTTGAGAGGATAGTGGCATGCTCTTGAATCTTTTCATCACTAAGAAAGAAAAGATAGAGCTGAAAGAAGAACCCGAAGTAGGGAACAGCTGCTAGAATTGTATATAGGGGAGAGAGATTGAGGCCGATAATTCGTTTATAAGTAATTGCAATTGAATAAATGAAAAGCGAAATCATCATAAAATTTAAAAAAATGACTGAAATGAAAAATCCACCAGAGAAAACATCTATAGATGTAATAGCTAGAGCTAGTGGAATAGATAAAAGTTGAAGTAGAAAAAGTTTTCTAAATTGTTTTTGATTGATTGCGCGTAAGTATTTCTTGTTATCCATAGTCCACTCCTTTTGATGAGCCATTTATGCTTGATTGCTTGTAAGAAAGCTTCCGTTTATTAAATGGGGAGAGTTTTGTAGTTTCATGGTGGTAAGAAGCTCGACCAACCTGACAGCTTATGGTGCCAGGTGCCATAAGTTTGATTCAGAAATGAAAAAAATCAATAAATTATACGAGTTTGTTAGTCAGTTATATGCCATTTATGTCATTGATATTTCAGTATTTTATATAAGATTTTGACGCACAATCAGATGATTATTTGCTTACTGTAGAGGTAGAATGTCGAATTATTTTAAATACAAGTCCTATACAGGAGTAAAGATATGAATGTTGATGAACTACTAGAAGAGAAGAGAAATCTTCTTTTAAAAAAAAGAGAAACGGCTGAAGAGGGTGGCGGTGCTGCCAGAATTGAAAAGCAACATACCCAAGGTAAGTATACTGCCAGAGAGAGAATTGAGAGGTTGATCGACCCAAATTCTTTTATAGAGTTTGATAAATTTGTAACACATAGATGTGTTAATTTTGGAATGGAGAAGACTAAATTTCTTGGTGACGGTGTTGTGACTGGGATTGCTGCTATTAACGGACAAAAAGTTGCACTTTATTCACAGGATTTTACTTGCTGGGGTGGAGCTTTAGGTGAAGCACATGCAAAGAAAATATGTAAGATAATGGATTTTGCACTAGAGAATAGGATTCCAGTTATTGGTATTCAAGACTCAGGTGGAGCAAGAATTCAAGAGGGTGTTGATGCTCTTGGTGGATATGCTGAAATTTTTTGGAGAAATGTTAAGTGTTCAGGTGTTATTCCTCAGATATCACTAATTATGGGACCATCTGCTGGTGGAGCTGTTTATTCTCCAGCTGTAACAGACTTTATTTTTATGGTTGATAAGTCTTCTTATATGTTTGTTACAGGGCCAGATGTAATTAAGACTGTAACGCATGAAGAAGTAACTAAGGAAGACCTTGGTGGCGCTGCTGCACATTCGGAAAAATCAGGTGTCAGTCAATTTAAATGTAAAGATGAAGATGAGTGTTTCGAAAGAGTAAGAGAGTTGCTTACTTATTTGCCAGCGTCTAACTTTAGAGATCAGGATCCAAAGTATACTTCTGATCCAGTTTATAGAGATAATACAAAGTTAAAGACTTTAGTTCCTGCAAACCCTAAGAAGCCATATGATATGAAAGAAGTAATTCTTGATATTGTAGATGATGGGCACTTTTTAGAAGTTCATAAGGACTACGCTAAGAACATTATTGTAGGATTTGCTTCAATTGGTGGAATAAAAATTGGTATTGTCGCTAACCAGCCAGAAGTTCTAGCAGGTGTTTTAGATATTGACTCTTCTTGTAAGGCTGCAAGATTTATTAGATTTTGTGACGCTTTTGATATTCCAATCGTTTCACTTGTTGATGTTCCAGGTTTCTTACCGGGGACTGTTCAGGAATATGGAGGGATTATTAAGCATGGTTCTAAATTATTATATGCATATGCTGAAGCAACAGTTCCTCTCATTACTTTAATCACGAGAAAGTCTTATGGTGGAGCTTATGATGTTATGGCATCTAAGCATATTAGAGCGGATGTAAACCTTGCTTACCCAACTGCAGAGATTGCTGTAATGGGTGCTGAAGGTGCTGTTAACATTGTTTTTAGAAAAGAGTTAGCAGGTCTAGAAGGTGAAGCATATGACAAGAAGAAAGCTGAATTAGTAAGTGATTATGAAAATAACTTTGCTAATCCATATGTGGCAGCCTCAAGAGGCTATCTAGATTCAATTATTTTACCGGAAGAAACTAGAAAAAGATTATATGAATACTTAGTGGTTCTTAAAGACAAAAAAGTTGAAAGACCTGAGAGAAAACACGGGAATATTCAATTATGATAAGACAACCAAATAATCAAAGTAGAAGAATATTAATTGCGAATAGAGGTGAGATCGCTTCACGAGTAGCTAAAGCATGTCGTGAGCTTGGTCATACTGCAATTGGATGTTGGACAGATAATGAAAGACAAGCTGTTCATTTGCAGTTCTGTGATGAGTGGGTCCACCTCGAAGGTAGTACTAACGCTGAAACATATCTAAATGTTGAAAAGATTCTCAAAGTTGTAAAAGACAATAATGTTGATGCTGTCCATCCAGGATACGGCTTTCTTTCTGAGAATGCTGACTTCGCAGCAGCTTTAGAGAAAGCTGGTGTTAAATTTATTGGTCCAAATGTTGAGGCCATTAAAGTAATGGGTGATAAAGCGACTTCAAAGAAACTTGCGAATCAGTCTGGAGTACCTACAGTACCGGGGACTGATGAAGCTGTTCCTACTGTTGAAGAAGCAATTAAAATTGCTAATGAGATTGGATACCCTGTTCTTCTAAAGGCGGTTGCCGGTGGCGGTGGTCGTGGTATGCGAGTTTGTGAAAATGAGCAGGACGTAAAAGATCAGTTTGAAGCTGTTGGAAGAGAGTCTTTAGCGGCTTTTAATAATGGTGATCTATTAGTTGAAAAACTAATTGTTAATCCTCACCATATTGAAGTTCAGATTTTAGCTGATAAGAAAGGTAACACTTATCATTTCTATGAAAGAGAGTGCTCTGTTCAAAGAAGACATCAGAAGATCGTTGAAGAAGCGCCATCTCCATTTATTGGAGAAGACGAAGCTTTGAGACAAGATATTTGTAATACTGCGATTAAACTTGCCAAGGCAGTAAACTACGACTCTGCTGGTACGGTTGAGTTTATTATGGGTGAAGATAAGAGTTTTTATTTCTTAGAAATGAATACTCGTATTCAGGTTGAGCATCCAATTACTGAAGAGATAACTGGAGTTGATCTAATCGTATGTATGATTCAAGCAGCACTAGGAGATGAATTAGGTTTTCCTGGGCAAGAATTTATTACGAGATCAGGCCATGCTATCGAATGTCGTATTTGTGCAGAAGATCCGATAACAATGCTACCTGCTCCAGGACTCGTGACAGGATTTGAGACAAACTTCCCGCAAGGTACGAGGTTTGATCACTGTCTTTATAAGGGACTAGAAGTAACTCCTGACTTCGACCCGATGGTTGGGAAGCTAGTTTGTAAGGGGATTGTTAGAGATGTTGCCATTAGAAAAATGAGAGCTGCGCTCGATGGTCTTTTTATCGAAGGATTAAAAACAAATAAGCCTTTATTAAAAGAAATCTTAAATGAGGAAGTTTTCTGTGAAGGAAATTATTCTACAAACTATATTAAAGATGTTGCTCCTCAAGAAAGAGTTGATACTTCTTTTAAGCATCAGAGATTCTATGAGATCTTAGCAGGTGTTGAAGCTAGAAGGATGGGTATATAAATGAGAACTTATCTTATCGATGATGATGGAAATGAGATCATCGTAGACTTAACGAGAACCAAAGTTCATCAAGATGACTTTGTTGAGTTTGAGTATTCGACGATTCAAGAAAATAAAATTACTAATCAACAGATTGTTTTTGTTCGAAGATCTTCTGGACAGTACTTTGTATCAACTGATCAAAAAAGATGGAAAAAGATCCCTCGCCAGGACCTTCCGTCAAGAATGTTGAATGTTAATACTGTTTATAATCTTTTTAGAGGGTATAAACCGTCTGGATTGGGTGGAGCAGATGAAGGTGAGCTTTTAACAAAGATGCCTGGAAAAGTTGTGAAGCTTGAAGTTTCTGAAGGCCAGGAAGTAAAGAAGGGGCAAACAGTTTTAATTTTAGAAGCTATGAAAATGGAAAATGAGATAAAATCTGGACTTGATGGGATTGTTAAAGCAATTCATGTAAAAGAAGGTCAAGCGCTTGAAGAAAATGTTCTAATGCTTGAAGTTGAACCAAAATAGGATTTTAAATGCAAAATAGACCAAATAATGAATTCGAAAGAATGAAACAAGACATTCAAAAAGTTAAAAATATAATTCTGCCATTTTTTATTACATTATTAGTTATTTTTGGTGCTTATTCTTCATTCTATACTGTTGAGCCAGATGAAGAAGCGGTTGTTATTCGATTAGGGCGTTATCAAGGAACGAATTCTCCTGGGTTGCATTTTAAAATTCCATTGGGGATAGATAGGGTTATAAAAGTTAAGTCAAAACGAGTTCTTCAGGAAGAATTTGGTTTTAGAACGGCGGATTCATCTCGTCGAAGAACAAGATACTCGACAAGAAACTTTGGCGATGAGTCTTTGATGCTGACTGGTGATCTCAATGTCGCTGATGTTGAATGGGCCGTACAATATAAAATTAGTGATCCTTTTAAGTATATCTATCAAACAAGTGAGCCAACAAGAAATGTAAGAGATGTATCAGAATCTATTATGAGAAGAGTTGTTGGAGATCGATCTGTTACTGAGGTCTTAACTGTCGGTAAGGTTGAAATTGAGTCTGAAGCAAAGAGATTAATGCAAGAAGTTCTTGATAGATATGATATGGGTGTTGGTATTGTTTCTGTTAAATTGCAGGATGTAAATCCACCTGAAGTTGTAAAAGCGTCATTTAATGAAGTTAATGAGGCGAAGCAAGAGCAGGAAAAGCTGATTAATGAAGCTGAAGGTGCTTATAATAAAATTATTCCTGAGGCGAGAGGTAAGGCAGAGAAGTTGATTTCTGAGTCTGAGGGTTATGCTGAAGCAATTGTTAACAGAGCTGAAGGTGAAGTAAAAGTCTTTGAAGAGTTACTTGTTGAATATAAGCGTGCACCTGAAATTACGAAGAAAAGAATCTTTTTAGAAACTATGCAACATCTGTTTACAAGTTTTAAAGATGTTACAATTATTGATGCTAAAGTGAAGGGAGTTCTTCCTCTTCATACATTAAAAGGAAGTAAGTAATGAAAACTAGTTCTATATTAATAGTCGTTTTAGTACTTGGTTCTATTATTTTTAAGAAAGCAACCTTTATCCTAGATGAAGGTCGACAAGCGATCATTACTGAATTTGGAAAACCAGTTGGTAAGCCGGTTACAGAAGCTGGCCTTCATTTCTTTCCTAAGCCATTTATTCAAGATGTAAGATATGTTGATAAGAGAATTCTTAGCTGGGATGGAGATCCTAATCAAATTCCTACAAAAGATAAGAAATTTATTAAAGTTGATACGACAGCTAGATTCAGAATTGTTGATGCACTAAAGTTTATTGAAACAGTTAGAGATGCTCGTGGTGCTAAGGCTAGGTTGGATACAGTGTTGGATTCTCATACGAGAAATGTGATTTCAGGGCATAACCTTGTTGAAGCTGTAAGAGATTCAAATGGTATTTTGACAAAGATTGAAGAGTTAAAGAATCAGCCTAAGAGTAATGAGCCTGGAGAGGTTGTAGAAGAAGAAATTACTGGTGATATTGAGAAGATATATGTCGGTAGAGAAATGTTGAGTCAGTTAATTATTGAAAAAGCAGATAAGGAGTTGTCTGAGTTTGGTATTAAGCTTATTGATGTTCAACTGAGAAGAATTTCTTATGAAAAGTCTGTTGAAGAGAAAGTTTATGAGCGTATGGTTTCTGAAAGAAGAAGAATTGCTCAAAAAATTAGATCAATTGGTCTTGGTGAAAAAGCAAAGATTGAAGGACGTCTTGAGAAAGATTTAAGAAGAATAGAATCAGAAGGTTATAAAAAAGCTCAAATTGTGACTGCAAAAGCTGAGGCAAAGGCTGCAAATATTTATGCGAAAGCATTTAGTAAGTCTCCTAGCTTTTATGAGTTTCAAAAGTCGATGGACGCTTACAAAGCTTCGATCAAGCCAGATACAAAGCTTTTAATCTCTTCTGATAGTCAATTTTTAAAGTACCTAAAATGATTGAATACATTATTGCCGAAAATCCTGACGATAGAATTTTGCAAAAGGCATCTGATTTATTAAAGTCGGGAGAGTTAGTTGTCATACCTACGGATACTAATTGGGTTGTTCTAGCGGATCCTTTTAATAAGAAAGGTGTTGAGAAAATTTATCGATTTAAGAATATTGATAAGCTAAAGGCGTTATCATTATTATGTGAGAACTTTTCAAAGGCTAGTGAAGTCGCATATATCGATGATTCTGTTTTTAGATCGGTAAAGAAAGTAATTCCAGGGCACTATACATTTATTTTTGAGGCTACTAAGAAAATTGTTAGAGCGGTACAGGCAAATAAAACAGATCGTGAAGTCGGTTTGAGATTTGTACCCTCGACTCTTGTTAGTAAGCTTTTGGAAGTTCATGGTGATTCGCTAATTAGTACTAATCTAAATAGAGAACAGCTAGGCCTACCAATTGAAGATGAAATTTATAGCTATCAAATAGAAGAGGCCTGTTCTGGTCATGTGAAAATGATCATTGATCCAGGTGAATATAATTTTGTTGGAGCAAGTACTATTATAGATTATTCAACAGGTGCTCCTGAGCTTATTCGTGAAGGTGTTGGTAAGTATCCTATTTAAGTCATTGAAATTTATAGTTTAATTTAGTGTCTATTTTTTCTACATCTATGAATTCTATATAGAGAAGATACATAAAGTTTTCTTTTCATGTAAATTGTAAGTATTAACATGAGGAAGAGAATGACTAAAATTTGGCCTATACTATTAATTGGATTAACGTTTAATACGTTTGCTGAAGATGCTAAAGAAGAAACATCTACTGTTAACTTCCTTGAGGCTACTTTCGAAGAGTTTAATTATGTTAAGCCAGAGAAAAGAGGTCTTCCTTCAGGAAAGCTTATCGCTACAGATCTTGCACTATCAAGGGCAGATCTAACAGTTAATGTTAAAAATAAGAATAAAGTATTTGATGCTGGTATTGTTTTAAATAAAGATTCGATTGCATTTAGTACAGATGTTATGGACTTTGATTTTAAGCTTGCTCCAGATTCAAGTTTTTACGATGTGAATCTATTAAATTTTCAAAACTTAAATACAAATATCTATCCATTGAACTTTCAATCAAGTGGAGACGGACTTGAGGTAAAGTTTCCTGAGATGAGATTGAAATTAAAAAACTTCTTTATGTATTGTTCAAAGAATGACCCATCATTTGATATGGCAACAGCTGATGGTATTGAACAGGGATGTATGCACGAGTTTTCACTTACAGCTAAGAATACAAGAGAGCTTTCAAATATATTGCTTGATATTTATAGAGAAGAAAAAACTTTTACATTAAGTACAGATGTTAAGAGCTTTGATCTACAAGAAGCGAATCAGATAACAGCAGTTGGGAAGAATTTTAAAATTACTTACGATAATTTTGTTGTGAAAACGAGTGACTTATATGCGGTTTGTGGGAAGAGCGAAGATGTCACTACTTTTGATTATAGAAAGATCTTAAAAGATTGTGAAAATACAATGAGTCTTAGGACTGACAGAGTTATTATATCAGACACAAGAAACGATACAAGGTTTTTGTTAAAGCCTAAGTTTCTTAAGATAGATAACGAAAGAATTGAAATGCAAAATGGTGCTATTCAGTTTGTTGACGACAGAAAGGCTGTTACTATGTACGGCTTTAACATGAATTGTGCGAAAGCCGATGAGGCTACAGCTTACGACATCCATGAACTTATTGGAGAGTGTGTTAAAGATGGTCGACTAGAGATAGATAACACTGTTGTAAAAAGAACAAGATCGATGATACACCAGTATAGAAAAGTATTGTCTGGAAAGTTTGATCCTTTAGCTGAAATCGATGAGAATGATTCAGAGGTCACAGATTTAGAAATTGATTTTAATGACAATAAAGTTGAACTGAAGCTTAAACAATATAAGAAATTACCAATAGTTGGTAAGATTGGAAGGGTTAAAATCAAAATATTTGGAACAACAACTCATTTTCCTGAAGAAGGTATCTTAAAGTTAAAAGTTGATGATGTTGATGTGAAATTTGAAAAGACTAACGTTGAGTGGTTATTTCAAGATGCTGTTCAGTACGTATCAAAAACTTTAGCAGATGTTATCGTTAATAGTATTGTTGCTTTTGACGGTGATAGAACTTTTACTTTTAAACTATAGAGATTTATATGAAGAAAATTATAATTATCACATTTACACTACTATCATTTGTCGTCTCTGCAGGCAGCGTATCATGTACTAATGTAAAAGGAACTTATTCTGTTAATATTTCAGGGGATACGGGAGCAGGTGTTATACAATCGCCTTTTGGTGAGGTCTCTTTTGAGGAGTCGATGAACTTTAAAAATACTGTCTATCTATCGAATAACAATTCAGGAGTAGCAAAAACCTTTTCATTAAATATTCAAACTGGTTATTTTTCTATGATTTTCAAAGAACCGATAGATGGAAAGAAATATATGCAGACTACTTTGAAGTGTAAGAAGTAAGAAATCTGTCAAAAAGCTCTTGTGCCTTATTGATCGGAGTTGACTCATTCTTCTCGATATCTTGATTCGCTTTTCCCCATAAGTTATTTAATTGTGAATTATCTCTTATTTCTTTGTTGATAAGCTCAAAAAATAACTTTTTCATCCACATTTTATTTTGTTGAATTCTCTTTTTAGAGATCAGCAATTCACTTTTTTCTGAATCAAAGAAAGAATCGGAGAGGTCCCAGTAGGTGTCAATTCCCTTGTTTTCAAGAGCTGAAATGCATTGTACCTTTGGCTGCCAATCACTATGAGCACTTATGAGGTTAAGAGCACTTTGGTATTCAAGCTGTGTTCTAGTGGCATTGTTTATATTTTCGCCATCTGCTTTATTTATAAGAATAGTGTCGGCGATTTCGATAATACCTTTCTTTATTCCTTGTAATTCATCACCACCACCTGGAAGAAGTACGACAGTGAAGAAATCAACGAAGTTCTTAACTTCGAATTCAGATTGACCGACGCCAACTGTTTCAATGAGAATGATGTCATAGCCCGCAGCTTCACAGAGGAGCATTGCCTCTCTCGATTTCTGAGCAACACCCCCTAGTGTTCCAGCAGAAGGTGTAGGGCGAATATAACTATTTGGATGATTTGCCAATTGCTCCATTCTTGTTTTATCACCTAGAATACTTCCACCACTAACTGGAGAGCTTGGATCAATTGCAAGAACGGCTACCTTATGACCCTTGTTAACTAAAAACAATCCAAGTCTTTCAATGAATGAAGATTTACCAACACCTGGAGTTCCAGAAATTCCAATACGTCTTGATTTTCCAGTGTGTGGAAGTAAGTCTTCAATAAGTTTATTGGCCTCATTCTGATGGGATTTTAGACTACTTTCTGTCAAAGTAATTGCTTTTGATAATGCTCGAATATTGCCTGAAAGTATCTTGCCCTTATCAATAGCCATTTATTTTTGTGCCTTTGTAACTTCTTCAATTACGGATTTAGCAGCCTCTGGAATAGGTGTACCAGGTCCAAAGATTCCTTTTACGCCAGCATTGTACAAGAAGTCGTAATCTTGTTTTGGTATGACTCCTCCACAAACAACAATGATATCTTCAGCATCAAGTTTTTTTAATTCACCAATAAGTTCAGGAATCAAGGTTTTATGTCCAGCTGCTTGAGACGAAACACCAACTATGTGTACATCGTTCTCAATTGCCTGTCTTGCAACTTCACTTGGCGTTGAAAACAGGGGAGCGAGGTCAATGTCGAAACCAACATCAGCAAATGCAGTAGCAATTACCTTTGCACCCCTGTCGTGGCCATCTTGACCCATTTTGGCGACAAGCATTCTAGGACGTCGACCAAATTGCTCTTCAAATTTTTTGACTTCTTTCATCATATCATTCCAGTTTTCATCTTGTTCGTAAGCTTTTCCATAAACACCAGATACTGTCTTTGTATTAGCATTGTATCTTCCCCATTCTTTTTCCAGGGCATAGGTAATTTCACCAACAGAACATCTTGCACGAATTGCTTTTACTGAAAGATCTAACGCATTTCCTTTTCCTGAGATAGCATATTCTTCAAGAGCTGCTAGGCATTCATCAACTTTAGCTTGATCTCTTGTTGTTCTTAAAGTGTTAAGTCTTTCTACCTGTGAATTAAGAACAGCAATATTATCAATATCAAGAACCTCGACTTCATCTTCGGAAGTTGGCTTGTACTTGTTTACGCCAACGATAACATCTTCACCACGGTCGATTCTTGCCTGTTTAGCAGCAGCTGCTTCTTCAATTTTTAGTTTTGGAAGTCCTGTTTCAATAGCTTTAGCCATTCCACCAGCATCATCAATTTCTTTCATGATAGCACGGGCTTTGTCTGCAATTTCTTGGGTTAGGGTTTCCATCATATATGAGCCACCCCAAGGGTCGACAGTATTTGTAATTCCTGTTTCTTCTTGAAGAATGATCTGAGTATTTCTTGCAATTCTAGCAGAAAATTCAGTTGGTAGAGCAATTGCTTCATCAAATGAGTTTGTATGAAGAGATTGCGTTCCACCAAAAACCGCGGCCATTGCCTCGATGGTTGTTCTAACAATATTGTTGTAAGGATCTTGTTCTGTTAGAGACCAGCCTGAAGTTTGGCAGTGAGTTCTAAGCATTTTAGACTTTTCACTTTGCGGGTTGTATTTTTCGACAACTTCACACCATAGTAGTCTTGCAGCACGAAGCTTTGCAATTTCCATATAGAAGTTCATTCCGATACCAAAGAAGAATGAAAGCCTTGGGGCAAAGTCGTCTATTTTCATTCCTGACTTCAGTGCTGTTTCAATATATTCTTTACCATCAGCGATTGTGTAAGCCAGCTCTAGGGCAGCATCGGCTCCTGCCTCTTGAATGTGATAACCAGAAATAGATATCGAGTTAAACTTAGGCATATTCTTTGAAGTGTACTCAAAAATATCGGCGATAACTTTCATCGAAGGTGCAGGTGGAAATATGTAAGTATTTCTAACCATGAACTCTTTTAAGATATCATTCTGAATAGTTCCTGATAGCTTGTCTTGAGAGACTCCTTGTTCCTCGGCGGCAACGATATAACCAGCTAGGACAGGTAGAACAGCTCCATTCATTGTCATGGAAACTGAAACTTTATCAAGTGGAATTTCATCGAAGAGAACCTTCATGTCTTCAACAGAGTCGATAGCAACACCAGCTTTTCCAACATCACCTTTAACTCTTGGATGGTCAGAGTCATAACCTCTGTGAGTTGCAAGATCAAAGGCAACAGAAACACCTTGTCCACCAGCAGCAAGAGCTTTTTTGTAAAAGGCATTTGATTCTTCTGCTGTGGAAAATCCTGCATATTGTCTAATTGTCCATGGTCTTCCTGTATACATTGTTGCTCTAGGTCCTCGTATGAATGGAGCAACTCCTGGTACAGTATCAGTGTGTTTTAAATTCTCTGTGTCTTCTTTTGTGTAAAGAGCTTTGATCTCTATCTTTTCGGGAGTAATCGTTTTCTTTGGACCTTTCCCTTTGCTTTCTTTATTTGCTAATTCGAGCCATTTTTCTTTGCTCATTGTAACTCCTTAGGAATACCAGTTGACCTTAGCGACTTTGATATTTGCAGCATTAGCAGCAGTTATTCCCGTATTTGAATCTTCAAAAACCAATGCATCCTCGGCCGTTACACCAAGTGACTTTAGGGCCAGAAGATATGGCTCCGGATGTGGTTTTGATCTTTCTACTTCTTTTGTTGTAATTATACATTGAAAATATTCAAATATCTCACAATGTCTTAATAGTTTGTGCGCGACATTATGCTCACTAGCTGTGACTAGTGCAAGTTTCTTATCACTGAGCTTATCAAAGAGGCTCTTAAAATCATATTTCATTAATTTCTTCACTTCTCTTTTCTTCAAATCTGAAATGATGAGCTCATTTTTATGACTAATGAAGTCTTTTAAATCTCCATCAAAGTGTGGCGATATAATCTTGAAAAGGTCTTCATCACAAAGACCATATAATTCATCCCAAGAGTGCTTGGTATTTGATAGCTGATTTGTTGCTTCAAAGTGGAGGTCCTCTGTGGATGTTATTGTGCCATCCATATCAAAGATGATTGCGCTGTATTCACGGATTGTGTCGAGAATACTCTCTTCATTGAATGATTCAAATTCATAACTATAAGTAATTTCGTCCATTTAGACCTCTCTATGAGAATTTTAGCATATAAATATTGGAATTTGTTACCCTTTTGCTGTAGGGGCAGCGCATTGGTATAATAGAGTGGAAGAGTAGGAGGTTAGATGTCTAAAGCTAATAATTCCGATGCTGTTATTCTCGAATCAAGTCTACAGGCTTTCTTTTTTGATGAGCTCGAAAGAATTAATGAAAAGTTTCAAAATCCCGTTTCTAAGGAAAAGATTTTCTATTCCAGTCTTGTGATGGATAAATTTAGTCTGTCGGAGCAATTGTTTGAAATGGTGGAAGGAAGAAAACGAGATAAGATACTTGGGATAAAATTACTTGAGTCTTCTCAGTATAGTGGGAGAAAGAAGAAGGAGATAGTTAGTGATGTTGCTGAAACTTCTTTGTTTATTTGTGGCTATTTTGCAGACTCAGTAAAAGATAAGCTTGTTGATATAGGATATTATCGAGAAATTGGGCAAAGTGCTTATCAAATGCTTAATTCAATGGTTCCTAGTTTTTATGAGATTGATTCTTTTTATTATTCTGTCTCTAAAAACTTTGATGTACTTGCGCGATTAATGAATCTTGTTCAAAAGAATTCATCAGGACACTTCGATGAAGTTTCACCTTACTTAATAATAGATAAGAAAATTTCTTAGAATTACTTTCCTACAGTGACTGTAAGCCATCCTTTAGAGAGTGCCTTCTTGATCGATGATTGAAAATCTTCGTAAGTTAGTTTTTCAATGAGATTATTAGTTTCATGAAAGTAGTCGAGACCTAGTCCTTGCAGGTAAGGTGTTGAATAAATGTTAGCAAAGTCATCATTAATTTGCAGGCTGATTTGATTTTGACCTTTTATCATTTTCTTTATTCGATTAAAGTCTGCCTTTGATAGTCCTTTAGCTTTAACTTTGTTAATAATTGAATTTATTGCTTCGATTGCTTTATCAACTTTGTCATGTCCACTTGCCATGTAGATTCCCCAATATCCTGCCTCTAGTGCATTGTGATTAATTGGTTGAGCAACATAACATAAGCCTTTTCGGTCTCTAACATCGACAAATAGCTCAGAGCTTTGACCAGAGAGGTGTGTTGTTAACATCTTTAGTGAAAGAGACTCTTTCTTGTTTGTGACATCAGTCTGAGTTCCAACAAAAATCTGAGTTTGTTCACGATCAAATGTAATATGTGCTGATTGATTTTTTAGTTTTCTAACTTTTTTCTTTTTATTTTTTACAATCTTTGATCTCTTGATGTCTTTGAGATTTTCTTTAACAAACTCTTTGATGTATTCAAGAGGTGCATCTCCACAGTAAGTAATCAGAATATCTTTAGTTTCAAGATTCTTATGATGAAGTTCTTTAATATCATTGTTTTTTATTTTAGAAATACTCTTTAACGATCCAAGTGTTCCCATTGAGTAAGGATGACCAGCGAATAATGTATTATTCACTTTTTCAAAACACTTTCTTGTTGGGTCTTGCTGACTGCTTTCGATTTGTCGTTTTACTAATTTCTTTTCATTGTTAAAGTTCTTACTGTTAAAAACTGGTTCTTTGAATGATTTTAGAAAAATAGAACTTACTTTTTCAAAGTCATCACTTTGAGCATGAAGAGTTAGGCCGTAAGCATTTTTTCCAGAAAAGTTGCCAAAAGTTGCTGAGTTGTTTTCCATGAATGAACTAATCTTTTGTTCATCCATTCCCTTAATTCCTCTCGTTAGTTGAGCAGATAAAAGATTGTAAATACCATTATTTGCTTCGACTTCTTCAGTGAGTCCACCTTTGATATAAGCATGGAGAACAAAAGTTGGTGTCATTGGATTATAGCGATATAGAAGTTTTATTCCCTTTTGTATTTCTATTGCTCTTACGTTGTCATCAAAGTTGGAAAGCTCTTCTTTTATTTTTATATTTTCCTTAATGACCTTTTGTTTACTTTTTAAGTCTTTTTGAAATTTTTCAAAATGCTTTTTATATTTTTTAGCTGGTATTTCGTTTGGTAGTTGTATTGAAAGATGTAGAGGTCTCGAAAAAATACGACTAAAGGCACGTGATACTTCTTTAACGTTAGTCTTTTTGATCTTATTAAGAAATTCTGTTTCTCTTTCTAAATCTCCTGTTTGTGCATAACTATTACCAATACTAAATGAAAAAGACTCGATAGACTCTTTTTCATAGATCTTAGAAGCAACATATTGATTTTTAATTTTATCAACTTCTTGAGCCGTTACGCCGCTGACGGCTAAATCATTAATGATAGTCTTTAGACTTTCTAAAGCGATCAGAAGATTCTCTTCTGGGAACTTAATTCTCAAAAAGTGGATACCTCCACCTGAAAAAAGCATCGTTGAGCATCCTGCACTATTAGCAATAGCACCGTTTCTAATAAGTGTCTTATGTAGAATAGAGCTTTCACCATGTCCTAGAACATTAAAAGCTAAGTCTTCTGAAGCGAGGTCATTATCGTCAAGGCCTGGGCATTGTATACTAAGAGTTAACTGACACATCTTTACATCTTTGTTGTGAATTTCAAGAGTGTCTTTTTTCTTAAGATTAAAAGTTTGTTTTTTAGATTCCTGACCTTTTGGTAGGCTGTATTTGTTAATTGTTTTTTCAATCGTCTTTCTATTCTTTAAGTCACCAGCGACTACAAGGTATGCATTACTGTTGTTGTAAAACTTATTTCTAAAGTTAGCTAGCTGCTTTCGAGTAAAAGACTTAATGTTTTTTTCAGTACCAAGAATTGGATGTGAATAACCACCCGTGAAGGCAGCATCTTGCATCTTTTGAAATGAATATTGATTAGGGTTATCTTGTGACCTTCTATATTCTTCAAAAACAACGTCTCTTTCTGGAATAAGGTCTTCCTGTTTGAACATAGGATTACTAACCATATCGAGTAAAATATCTACACTAGTGTTCAAATTCGAACTGGGACTATTAATGTAGTAACAAGTGTAATCAAAAGAGGTGAAAGCATTAATTTCTCCACCAAAGGATTCGACCTCATGTGCAATCTTTGCTCCTGGTCTTTTCTTTGTTCCCTTAAAAAACATATGTTCTAAAAAATGAGCGATACCGTAATTACTTTTATCTTCTAAAGTCGATCCTGCACGAAACCATATTTGTGATGATGCCGCTCCAGTGCCTGGGAGATCGATAAATATCACTTCAAGATCATTTTTTAGCTTACATATTTCATATTTCATTGAGTTACCTTTATATTTCTAGTATTCATAATAGGATACTTGAATTTAAAAAATGGTTAAAGCCTTGGTAGAACTTCCTATAAAATCACTTTATTTACATTACCCGTTTTGTAAGAATTTGTGCAACTATTGTGACTTTTATAAAGGTCTGCCTAGTAGAGAGCTTGAAGAAGATTTTGAGAAAAAGTTATCTGAAATGTTTGATGAGCATAATACTATATTAAACAAGTACGATAAAAAAATTGAAGAGCTGAGTACCTTTTATATAGGTGGCGGGACACCTTCTCTGTGGGGAGAGCGAGGCTCATTTTACTTAGAAGAAAAGCTTTCTGAGCAAAATATAAAATTAGCAGATAATTGTGAGTTTACGATGGAAGTTAATCCTGGGGACTGGGAAGAGGAAGATCTTCTCTCTTGGGTTGAGCTAGGTGTGAACCGTTTTTCTGTAGGTATTCAGTCAATTAATCCAAATTTTTTAAAAACACTTGATCGAGTGCATTCGATTGAGGATGTGTATACAACATTATCATTTTTTAGAGACTTGAAGGTGAATTACTCAGTTGATTTTATGCTAGGTTTACCTTTTTCTAAAAAGTTTAAAAGAGATATTATCGCTGAGTTAGAAGAAATTCTATCTTATCAACCAAATCATATTAGTCTTTATATCTTAACTGTCGGTGATAATTACAGGTATCGCGAAGAACTACCTGATGATGAGTTTATTGAAAAAGAATATCTTGCGATGGCGGACTTCTTGAGGTCAAAGGGATTTATTCATTATGAAGTTTCAAATTTTTCTAAGCCAGGGTTCGAATCAAAGCATAATTTAGCTTATTGGAATATGAAGTCTGTCGCAGCTCTTGGACCATCGGCAACTGGATTTTTAGCTGATCGGTCATTACGATACAAGTGGCAAACAAAGCGTGCTGAAGTGAAATTTGAGCAATTAGATGAAAAGGACGTTCTTCTTGAAAAGGTTTATATGTCTCTTAGGATCAATAAGGGTTTGAATTTAGACTTTTTTGAAGATGACAAATTTACTCAGGTAGCGAAAAAATGGGTCACTAACGGTCTTGGTGAAATAGAAAATGGTAGAATAGTGTTAAATAGTCGAGGCTTTTTGATTCTCGACTCATTAATGGACCAACTATTTATCGAGCTTAAAGATTGTTTTTAAAATCACTTTTAATTCTATTTATTACTTTAAATACCTTTGCAGATTATGACCCGTGTAAATACATAAGTCTAAAATCATGTGGAAATCGTTTTGCAAGCAATAAGTCTATTGGTTCCTCGCAACCATCAGTGAATCGAAGCTTTTCTGCACCATCATCTCTTGCAATGTTTAGAGGCTTTGGGGTTGAAAGTATTTTCTTTGATGGTGCTGATTTTTCTATTGTTGCTGGTAGTGGAAGAGTTGGAGCCGGAGCCACCAGTACAAATACGGACGATACATTTTTTGGTAATACATCTAAGGAATATACTCCAGATTATGAGTTTCGAAAGGCTGATGGATCTAAGTATACGAGCGATAAGTTTAGCCTTGCTTTTGGGACGACATTGTTGGGCCGAAAGAAAAGTAATTACAAATTAAATGTCGGTCTATCCGCAAAGTATTTTGAAAATACTGAGTCTATTTATATTGGCTATGGTGGATCAATTGTCTTAGGACCTGTTAATGCTGGCTACTCGAAGTATCGAGATGAAGGTGAAAACGATGCTATCGACAACCAAGTGGATATTTTTGATGTTACAACAATGTCGGTAGGTCTAAATCTTCCTTATGTAAATTTAGATTGGACTGTCTTTGAAAGTGATTTAGATAATGGGAACAAAGTCGAAATTTATTCAGCAGGAATATTTCTAAACAGTTGGATGATTTCTTTTGGTAGAAGAAAAGAACTTTCCTCGCGTAGAAAGTATAATTTTGAAAAAGAAGTATTTGAGAGTCGACAAAAGGATTGGTCTTCTTTTGTGGGGGCTCAATATAATTATAATAAGAGAGCTACTTTAGGTCTTTTATCAAATTATTACCTAAATCGAGAGCTCTC
>CAWUIU010000014.1:0-19207 GCA_963922285.1 uncultured Oligoflexia bacterium
TATAAAATGTTCCATAATCCATTATTTTATACAATAAAATATAACTAACTAAATAACTAACTAACTAAATAACTAACTAACTAACTAACTAACTAACTAACTAACATATACTGGAAACTATGAAAAAATTGACTTTAACGACATTCATGAGAACATTCATTATTCTTGTTGTATTTTACTGTTCACAACAAGCTCTGCCAAATGATAAGTACTGCGGTGATCTCGTCACAGAATTGTCTCGTCAACCAGTTACAATGGAGAACCTTTATAAAGTAAAAGGAGCACTTAATAAAAAATCACTTAATCATAAATTTGAAAAAACATATGATCCAAATGTCGAAACTGTGGTCTTTATCCATGGACTTGACGATAATTTAAGTACATTTAAAATTAATATTATCGCCGCAGAAAATTTCAATATACTAAGACTTGATTTACGAAGTCATGGAAAATCTGAAAAAGTCAATTTTAATCAAATGAATCTAGCAAGTATGGCTGAAGATATAAATAATCTGCTTACTGAACTCGGAATAAAAGAAGCACATTTTGTTGCTCACTCTATGGGCTCTAGAGTAACTGCCAAACTAGCTCAAATAAATCCCGATATTTTTAAATCGATATTTTTTGAAGATATGGATCTTCACTCAAGAATAACTATGACAAAAGAATATCTTTATGAAGTGTTAGAAACTACTAGAGATTTAGCAAGTAAAAATGAATACGAATCAATAGAAGAAATTATTCATGTCCTGACGAAGATTGGACATAAAAAAGAAGACGCTAAAGCTTTTGCCCCGCTCCTGGTCGCTAAAAATGAAGCTGGCAAACTTGTATTTAAAAATCTTTCGCCGCAAAACTCATTTATAATGGTAAGACTTGGACTAAGCGAGAACCTTATAGGCCCAATTAAGAAATTAGATGTTCCAATGACTTTTCTTAGAGCAGACCCGACAAGAAGCGATATACTCTCAGAAGAAGGTCTAGAAATTATTGAAAAAGAGCTACCAAACGCCACAATCCATCAATTCCCAGGAGTAGGACATAATATTCACAGAGAAGCCAAAGACGAATATAACAGAATTTTAAAACAATTTTTAGATACTCAAATCTAACCGAATCTCAAATGACAAAAACACAAAATGATACATTTTGAGATACATTCTGTCCTAGCCTATCAAATTTATTGGAATAGAGAAGTGTTCTCTTTATATCTATATTGAATATAGATATATATTTCAGCTGGGATGAAAACAAAAATAAGTTTAATCGTGAAAAATATGGAGCGCGGTTTGAAGAAGCCCAAGGTGTTTTTGATGATGATAATGCAAGAGTTTTCTATGACTAAGACCATTCTGATAAAGAAGATAGATACCTTATTATCGGGTACAGCTCTTCAAATAGACTCTTAATCGTCGTGCACTGATATCGAGATAGCGATGAATGTGTTCGTATAATTTCTGCTCGAAAGGCTACTAAGAGCGAAAGAGGTATTTATGAAGAAGGAGTATAACCTTAAAAAGATGAAAGAAGTCCCTAACCCTTATAAGGGAAAAGTAAAAAAGAATATTGGGATTAATCTTAGCCATGAAGTCATTAATTACTTCAAAAATCTTAGTGAAGAAGTTAACTTCCCTTATCAGCGTCTTATCGATATGTATCTTTTAGATTGCGTAAAAACAAAGAAGAGGCCATCAATAAAATGGTCTGCCTCATAACTTTCAATCGAAGTCAGATTGCTTTTTGACGAAATTCGACAGATCTTCTTTCTAAAACGTCCTGCATATACTTCTTTTATAGATCACCGATCAAAAAGTTCATCAATATCTTCGCGGGTTAAACTGAAAGAAGGCATGATTCGCTTTCCTGACGTCTGTTCACTTCTACCGCTAAGTGCACTTTTATATTCTATTCCTTTTTCACCATGTAATAAATAACCAATCCCTCTAGCGTTCGAGTCTTTCTCTTTTAACTTTTCCAAAAGATATTGACCATTCTCAGTGATTTTTTCTAACAGGTTTTCTTCATTAATTTTATTTAAAACTTGTATCGACTTTAAAAGACTTTCAACGGGAACCTCTGAAGTAACCACTGCTTCAGCATCACTAAAGGCGTTATTAAATTGTCGAAAACCACTCTCTCTAATTTTAGAAACGGCGGCAATGCCAGCGACCTGAAGTCCTTTTCCAAAAATAACAAAGTCAGGTTTAAAACCTAAATAATTCTCATATCCCCAAAACTTTCCAGTTCGTCCACCACCGGTTAAAACCTCATCGGCGAAGATTGGTATTTGATTTTCCTCACATATTTTTTGTAGCTCTAATAAAAAATCTGTTCGAAAAAACTGAACTCCACCAGCTCCGACTATTGGCTCAATGAAAATACCTCCAATAGGTTTAGTTGGTTCAGCATTAGCTATTTTCTCTTTAATACCTAAAAGAATTTCCTGTTCCTGATCGAGAATACTTTGATCAACATTTTTTGGGTTAAATTCGTTATAAACAGGACTTTTAATATCAAGTCCAGATAATTTCTCAGCCTGTCTTCGACCTATATTATGAAAGCCCATTGCGGCTGCCTTCCCCCGACCTGCTCCATATACTGAATCAAAGAAAAGAATATCAACTTCTTTAACACTATTGTCTTTCCTACGATAATTAGCAAGAGCTATATTCCAAATATAATTGACGGCATCAGATCCTGTGTTCGTATATAAAAAAGGCTTTGAATCAGGACTTAGTTTTTTAAAAGCTTCTTGAAAATCTTTTAAAACTGGATGATTCATTTGAACATATTCTTGTTGTGAATACTTAAGTAGATTGCTTAGGTACAGTGGATCTTGAAAGATCTTGTCATCTTCACTAAAAAATTTGTAGCCATAGCCCCTGAGCATATCTTTTCGATCTTCATCCGTTCTAGTATTAAATCTTATAATATCTTTTAAATTTGTAGCGATTTCACCTAAATTAAAATCTAATATCGTAGGCAACATACGGTCACGAAGATTCTTATAAATCTGTCTTTGTACCTCAGGATCCAAAAGATCTTCAGGCAACTCTTTATTAGCAATTTTTAAAAGGTATTGTATAAATGGATCACTCAAAAAAGTGATATCTTGTGTACTAATTAACGCCTTGTAAGATTTTATTATAGTTTTATCACTTATTTCTTCTCCAAGAAAAAATGTTTGTTCTTGATAGTATTGTTTGAATTCAGGGGCACTTAGACGTTTAATAACATCTCTAGTGATAAATTTTAATTCTTTCCTTTCGACTCCACCATGCTCAGGATTTAACAGCCAAAGACTTTGATGGGCATTTATAATATCAAGATAAGACTTTAAAAGCTTAATTCCATTCAGATAGCCTTCTTTAGTCAAAGGTATTTCATCCTCAACTTCATCTTCACTTATCATTTTAAAGTTTTTCATCTGATTCTTATCAAATGGTAAAATATAAATATAACGTCCACGAGCATCTTTGGTAATGTGATACTCTTTGGAAAAATGTTCGAGGATTTTTATAGCTAGCTCATTTTCATCATATTTAGCTTGCCCTGCTCTTTTAAAAAAGATCCTTCCACTTAAGGAATTCAAACGCCACTCTAGATTTTGCCGATTTGTAAGTACTAATTTCACTAGATCATCAACTTGAGCCGATGATAAACTTGCAATTTTCTCTGTAAATTTTTCCTTATTTGAAAACAATAAATCTTGATAGAAATCGACTATTTCAATATCAAAATTTTGAAAAGTGTACTCTAGTTCTTCATAGAAGCGACTAATAAACCGAGTAGCTCCTCTTTCAATTAACCATTGAGCTCCATTATTAAGATCATCAGGATTTATATCCTCAATCCTGTATTCGGGTTTCCTATTTTTAATCTTCGTTAAAAAATTTATTAATTTACTATCGATTTTTTCATCGTCTCTGAAAGTGGAAATTTCTCCGTCATAAAACTTCTTTAAGTATTCGATACAATTGTCAGCTAAACTTTGACGTTTTTCTTGAATCGAGAGATTTACATCACTACTACTCGGAAAACGACTAATGCTTTGATAAGAGCGTCCAAATAAGAATGTAAATGCCATCACAATAGAGATGTTTTTCATAATATTTTTATCGGAAGATATACTTAATTTCTTACTAAAACCAGTACTTGAGTCTTATTGTACAGATTTCATAATAAAGATGACCCTGAGAAAGTTAATCCTAAGCCCGCGAATAATTTTGAAACTTTTCCTTCTATTCCTTACGAGCAAGTTCTATTGAGACTTTTTCTAAGTTCACCCAAATCAACAAAATAAGTCAAAATAAAATAATTGCGGCTCTGCAAAGTGGAAAGATCATCTTCTTTGTATAAAGTTTTTGCGCCAACAACATCCTTTACAAAAAAGGTAACTATTCAGCGTAATTCTCAATTTCTAACATCAATGTAGGGCCTTGTTAGATTCTTTTTTATTGGCCGTAAGTTTTTTATAGTTCATAATTCATTCAATGACTGCTGGATACATAAATAACAAAACTACTATTGAAAAAATTCAATCTGAACTTAAAGCTAATACAGATATATCTCCTGTTCTTAGTTCTTCAATTGAGTTGTTAATCGTTGTCATTCAAATGCTCGTAGATAGGCAATCTATGAACAGTTCCAACAGTTCACTTCCTCATGCTACAGATCAGAGAAAAAGAAGTAGAGCAAAGAATAAAAAGAAGCGAAATAGAAAAGGAAACAAATCTGTTGGAGCTCAGTCTGGGGCATGAGGGACAATTCTAACTCAGTACGAAGACCCCTATGAGATTATCCAACTATCGAGTACGGCAAAAAATATTCTTGATATGATTCCACGAGAAAAATCTGTGGGATATGTGAGACTTGAAGTTAATGGTAAGAACAAAAATGGCACTAAAAAGTACAAAATAAGCCTGTTGAAGCGAATTTTGTTTTTACGGTAAAAGATGAGCTTACAGGCCATAGAAGACGTGTCGATAGCTTAAATCGCTTGGAAGTCTCTGCCGATATTGATGAAGTTGGATTTGAACAATTCATTGTCCACGACTTTAGGCGTTGCAAGAATATTATCAACGAATGTGTTTATAATATGAGCCTAAAGCAGCAAAGTGAGCAACTTGGAAATAGTGAAAGAGTTAACTCAACTCATTATTCAGGTCAGGCCAGCAATGTACTTTAAAGAGTACAATCTCAAATTCAAGGATTTGGGGCTCCATAGGTCTTCTCCACAAAGTTATGCATAACAGTCATTACAATCCAAGCTTTAATATCCGCTCTTTTTTGAGCAAAACAAGCGAGATTATTATCTAATCTGTTTTGAAATACTTCTTTCTTTGATTCTTTCCATGGCATGAGACGTTAAGACCCAATTTTCTACAAGCAAATTATTTTTCATAAGAAAACTTACTTCAAAGCATTTTATTGAGTAAGGGGAAAGTTTAGATGATTAGCCAACAAAAAAAAAGGCCTCATAAGAGGCCTTTTAATAAATCTGGTGGGCGATGACGGGATCGAACCGCCGACATCTACCTTGTAAGGGTAGCGCTCTCCCAGCTGAGCTAATCGCCCTTTACTCAACTTTCAATACAAAACTTAAATTTATACATTTAATGTTACAAAAATTTTACAACTTTAAATCTATCAACATTTCCAAACACTTTTCCTGTCGATCATTTCCTTCTAAGCGTAGCGCTCTACCAGCTGAGCTAAAGGCCCATAATGTTCTTGAGTTCGTATAAATTAATGGAATGATTAAAAAGTGTCAACTCTAAATCTTCACTTTTTTTTGGCTGCAAGGCATAAAAAAGGGCCTCTGTTAGGGCCCTTTTCGATCAGTTTTATTTACAGGTTTTATTAATTTGCTACTGCCGAAGTATCGGTGTCACCATCAATAACTTTTAATCCTACGTGTTGCATGAACTTTTCAGGCTCTCTAAGATCTAAGGCAATCTTAAAAACGTCTTCAACATGCTTTAACGCTCTTACCTCAATTCCAGATTTAATTTCAGTTGGAATATCTGGTAAATCTTTTTCATTTTTCCAAGGCACAATTACAGTTTTAACACCGGCTTGTTTTGCAGCTAAAAGTTTTTCTTTAAGCCCGCCAATTGGAAGAACACGTCCTCTAATTGTAACTTCACCAGTCATTGCAACATCAGACCTTACTGGAATTCCAGTGATTGCAGATGTTAATGCTGTTGCCATTGTAATACCTGCAGAAGGTCCATCCTTTGGAGTTGCACCTTCTGGTACATGGATATGAATATCATTCTTATCAAACCATTCGTGATCGATTCCAAGTCTACCTGAAATACTTCTCACATAACTTAAAGCAGCTTTAGCAGATTCCTGCATCACGTCGCCAAGCTTACCAGTGATTTGAATACCACCCTTACCTGGAACAGTTACAACTTCAATATGTAGAAGCTCACCACCAACAGATGTCCAAGCGAGACCATTCACAAGACCAACTTGTGACTCCTCCTCGATTCCTGTTCCATCAAATTTTCGAGGACCAAGATGCTTAGCAAGTTGCTTAGAAGTAACATTGAACTTCTTTCCTTCTGGTATATCCTTTGTCACAACTTCTGTTGCAATTTTTCTAGCAACAGTGTTTAAAAGTCTTTCGTACTCTCTAACACCGGCCTCTTTTGTATAACCCTTAACAACATCTAACATAACAGTGTCAGACATTGTTACGTTGTACTCATTAAGACCATTTTGCTTACATGCTTTTGGAAGTAAGTATCTCTTTCCTATCTCTAACTTCTCTACTGGCGTGTAACCTGAAACATTGATGATTTCCATTCTATCTCTAAGAGGACCTGGAATTCTTCCCAAATCATTAGCTGTCATTATAAACATAACTTTTGATAGATCGTATTCAACTTCAATATAGTGGTCACCAAAGTTCTTATTTTGCTCAGGATCTAAAACCTCAAGCATCGCAGAAGCGGGATCACCTCTTTGATCAGATGACATCTTATCAATTTCATCTAATAGAATAACCGGATTTGATGTCCCTGCTTTTTTAAGAGCATTAATGATTTTACCAGGCATAGCTCCAACATAAGTTCTTCTATGTCCTCTAATCTCAGACTCATCTTTTACACCACCAAGAGAAATTCGATAAAATTTTCTACCCAATGATTCAGCAAGTGACTTTGCGATCGATGTTTTCCCAACACCTGGAGGTCCTGCTAGACAAAGAATAGTCCCTCTTCCTTCATTACCGACAAGTGAACGAACTGCTAAATATTCAACAATTCTTTCTTTTACATCTTTCATTCCATAGTGGTGATCATCTAAAATTTCTCTTGCGTGAGCAACACTATTATTATCTTCAGTAAACTCAGCCCATGGAAGAGTTAACATCCAATCAATATAATTTCTAACAACAGCCGCTTCAGCAGACATTGGAGACATTGACTTTAACTTTTTTACTTCTTTTTCGACTTTAGTTCTCGCCTCTTCTGGCATAACTTTCGCAGCAAGTTTTTCTTCCATCTCTTGAATTTCAGACTTCTCATCTTTTTGTCCAAGTTCTTTTTGAATAGCACTCATCTGCTCATTGAGGTAGTATTCTTTTTGAGACTTTTCCATTTGAGTCTTCACTCTAGTACGGATTCTTCTCTCAACATTTATAATCTCAATTTCACCCTGCATCTTCTCAAGAAGCAACTCAAGTCTTCTCTCAACAGAAACTGCTTCAAGAACCTCTTGCTTCTCAGGAATCTTCATCGATAAATGAGCAACTATTATATCAGCTAATCTTGAAGGATCAGTGATTGAAGAAATACTCATTAATAACTCAGGTGGAATTCTCTTATTAAGTTTTACGTATTGTTCAAATACGTTTTTAATACTTCTAATTGTTGCTTCGATACTAAGTGGATCAACATTTTCTGAAACACACTTAGCAGCACTTGCCCAATAACCTTCTGAGCGCGCATCAAAGTCTTCTACTTTTGCTCTATACTTTCCTTCGATAAGTACCTTGACTGTATTATCAGGAAGTCTAAGCATTTGAATAATGTTAACAACTGTACCAACATCATAAACATCTTCCCTATCAGGGTTTAAAATGCTCGCGTCTTTTTGAGTAACAAGAAATAACTCGTTACCGTTTTTTTGCGCCTCTTCAAGGGCATTAATAGACTTTTCTCTACCAACGAATAATGGAACAACCATGTGTGGAAAGATAATCATGTCCCTCAATGGAAGAAGAGGGAGTGTCTTCATTTCACCTTGGTCTCTAGAACCTTTTTGTGACATAGTACCTCCTGCACTACTAAAACTGATCATAGGAATAAAGCGGACATCATGTCGCAGCCATTTATTCCTTTCTAATATTTTACCTGATCTCTAAAATTCAAGTCCAATTTTTTTTTGTCGGAAAGTAATACCTATTCATCATAAGACTCCCTATTTTTCCTGTAATTTCTTTGAGTTAAGATAGGCAATTCGATCCTTCTGATTTTTTCTTACAGTTTTGTAAATAAAAAGAGCGCTAAACGCTGAGTTTTTTGCTTGGTTTATTATAAAGGTATTGCATTATCTGGTAGGAAAAACTTTCGACTGCTCAGGGAGTACTTTAAATCACCTACTGTTAATCTGGAAGCGATTAATAACTGTGCGTGGACAGGTCTCGCTTAAACAAAAAGAAGCCCCCAAATAATGGGGGCCTCGCATATCAAGAATTGATCTCTTCTAAACAATTAGAAGAAAAATTGTAAACTTGAATAAAATGCAGCTGCTGTATCATCGATATCAGACTTAGGACCGATATAGCCTCCGATCATGTTTGTCGCTTTATTATTAACTTCTTGCCATCCAACTCTAACTTTGAAGTTTTGATCTACTGGTTGAACCCAATAAAGGTGCATAGAAGAATCCCCTCTCGCAGTATAGAAACCAACTCTGTTTTTAGAAGCTGCATCATAAAGGAATGCATCAGGATCACTATCCATCCACTCAAAACCAAGTGTTGCGTTTCTAAGTTGCTTAAAGTTATAGCTTAAGTTTAGAACAAGAGCATCGCCATCGACATCAACATTACTTGCTCCATACCATGTCCCGGTTGTAAAAGAACCTGAAGTGGCAGTTGACAATAATGAACTTGTATAAGAGCCTTCACCTTTTGTTTTTCCAGTAAACCAAGAGATACCAAAGTTTAGACCAGTATTAAAAAGTCCTTGAAACTCTAAGTTTAAAATATGCCTCTGAAGACCAAGTGTCGCACTTGATGTATCATAGTATGTTTCAACCTCGCCATCTGGAGTAGAGTTCGTAGGATTTGTTCCTAAATTAGCGAGTCCACCACCTGCTCCAATATCTCTTTGGGATGATCCACCATTGAGAGCATACAATCCATTGAAATAAAGGTATTGATAAATGAAGTGAACTCTTTTTACCCAAGAAAGGTTTTCTTTCTCAGCTTCAAACATTATTGAATAAACATCTGTGTTCTCATCAACTTCATTTCCTGATGCACCAGCAGTTCCATCTTTTAACTTATCGTATGGAAGACTAATGTTTCTTTGATTAAAAGGTGTATAGATACCTCTTAACTTAAAGGTCGTTCCCATAATTGACCTGTTATAAGTTAGAGCTAAACCATCAAAGATTCCTGCGAAAGCAAGATTTGGATAGTTACCCATCATTGGGCGAGCTTCTGCATAATGCTTTGGAGCACCATCAATCGTTGGAAGACGACCAACAGAAAAAGTTAATGACTTCATTAGAGCATAATTAACAAAGGCTCTTTCTAAGAAGACTCTTGAATTTCCAGCTTGTGCGCCTTCAGATAACTCACCAAAAGCACCATCATCATTATAGTTTCCCCCACCTTTATTTAGAGTATTGAAATACTTTGTTGTCGCAAGTCTACCATAGAAAGTTAACTTATCTGAGGGCTTTGCTGCAATATCAATTTCAGCAAATAATCTGTGATGATCAGTTTTACTCTTATCTCCTGCTGTTCTTGAAGTAACAGAACCATCAAAACCTACAGCTGTATAGGCCTTCTTATATTCCCTTTCAACAGAATCAAATCTGTACTCAAGTTGACCACTAAATTTAAACCAGTTTTCATAACCAGCGTACTCTAACGCTTCTACTCTATCTTCGATCGACTGACCAAAGCTCATAGTAACAAAAGCAATTGTAACTAATATTGTTTTTAACATCTATATCTCCTTAATTAACTAAACTATCCACCAATTGATGATGAAGCATCTTTACAGTTTAACGTACAGTCTCCAACTGTAATTGTTGCTGACGTACATGTCTTAAGCTTTACAACATTTCCAGATCGACCCGGTGTTGCAAGCGCTTTTGCATCTACTTCACTTTTTTTACATTGAGTTACTACAGCTTTAATGAAATCATCTTTTGCACCTGCATATACAAAGCTAGACACTAGCAAAAGAAGACTGACAATAATTTTCTGTCTCATCCATAATCTCCTTAAATAATTTTTATATAAACATTTGAACAAAGAGATAGCACAGTGACAAGTTTAAAGGATTAAATTTTTACTAGGAAAATAAAAAAGACCGAAATATTTTCGGCCTTAAGTAATAATATTGAACAATATGAAGATATTTTAAACATCCTCAAATCTTGGATCATTTGCATCAGGTATTGCAGATCCGACGACTGCTTTCATTGGCTGAGAAGTCGATCTTTCAGTAGGTTTTTCTTTTATAAGCTCAATCACATTCGTTTCTTCATCATCTAACTCGTCTAATTCCTGCGCAGAAAATGTATCTTCTTCTGAGCTTATCGCACTTTCAGAACTAAGCGATGCTCCAGAACTAGAAAGACTCTGATCAGTCGTTAAACTCTGAACAACTCTTCCTCCAACAACTTCTCTTTCAAGAGTTTCGATCACGCTCTTCAGAAAATTTGTTTCTAAATCTAGCTGTTCAGAACACTTAAGTGTTTGATACGCGATATTTGAATTCTCATTAGTTATATCTTGTAACTGATTCATGGCTTCTGAGATATTTGATACACCAGACTCCTGTTCTGCTGTTGCTGATGAAATCTCGTTTGCCATATTACTTACGACTTTCACATCTTGAACAATACTTTCAAGCGCGCTAGTACATTCACCTGTCACATTGATACCTTCATCAATTTTTGATTTCGATTTAACCATAATTGTTTCAATAGAAGATTGATTTTCTTTAACAATACTTTCAACTCTTGAAACCGATTCATCTAGAATTGAGCTAATTTCTTGCGCAGCTTTACCAGACATTTGAGCGAGATTACCAACCTCTTCGGCCACAACGGCAAATCCCTTTCCGTGTTCACCAGCTCTTGCCGCCTCGACAGAAGCGTTAAATGATAGAAGCTTTGTTTGGAAAACTATGTCATTAATAACTTTTGTTTTTTCAGAAATTTCATTAATAACTGTTACAATTTCAGAAATTTTCTTATTTCCTTCAGATGTAGAAGCTAGCACATCTTCATTTGAGTTTTTAATCTCATTCATAGCACTAACAACTTGAGAAACTACATTTTTCCCATGATTAGCCCCACTCTCACTCTTTGCTGAAATTTCAACAGAGTTATTAGCGTTTTGAGCTGACATTTTGACCATTTGTGAAACTTCATCCAGAGTTGATGCTGTTTCCTGAATAGCAGATGCCTGACTTGAAGACATCTCGTTTACCTTACTACTCATTTCACCTAACTGACTTACAAATTTAAATGTTCTGCCAGCACTTGCACGGAGTCCCTCGATAACATCAGATAACTGCTTGTATAATTTTGAAACAATAACTGTCGAAACAACCAGACAAAAAATAAATGCTCCAGCAAGTGTTACATAGAAGACATTTTGAAGTGCAATAATTTCAGAGAAAGCATCTTCAGGTAACATAGAAATTGAAAGCGCCCAATTTTTTTGATCTAAAAATCGTCTATTCTTAATCAAACCATATGCAAACAATCGATCATTCTCACTTCCAAAGAGGTCTTTATTTACACCAGTTCCATGCTTTCCTTCTTTTAAATCCTCGATGACGGGATGATTAGACTCAAACAAATTTAATTTTAAAATTTTATTTAGATCTTTACTTAGAACAGGTCCTTCAGAAGATGTAGTCAAAATAGAAAATGGCTGTCCTTTTTTGTTTAAGAATTTTATTTGTGCAGAATCCATACCATTTTGAGCAAGAACTTTATACAAATCCATCATCTCATTTTCAATCCACTTTACATTTGTAAAAGCTGTCAACACTGCAAGAGGATCTCCGTACTCATCTTCAACAAGAGTTGCAAAATGCATCCCTATTCTATCATTTCCATAAAGTTTAGAAGCTTCTTTATTTAGATGAATAGGAGAAACATATGCTCCAAAGATTCTCTTTTTCAAGTCTTCAGTGAACTTACCGTTAGATGTATTCTTAAACCAAGTTTGTGAAGAAAAATCGTAATCTTTTAAAAAATCAGAGTTCAACTTCTTTCCTGAGGCATCGATATTGCTGGTTGTAATGGTCTTTCCTTTTAGATCGACAAGAGCAATAAAATCAATATCAGGAAATAAAGTCGCAAATTCGTTTAAAAGAAATCTTGCCTCTTCTTTTTTAGAAGGATCTTTTAAGACTGAGTTTCTCGCGAATGCCTGAACATTGTTATATTTGGCATAAAAGAGCTGAGAAACTGTACTTGATAGATTTTCAAAATACAAATTGAATCCATTAATCTTCGACTCTTTTTGCTCGTAAATACCTTTTTCAAATTGTACTAATACGGCAGCAGAAAATAACATAACCATACCGACAGAAATAAAGTATAACTTAGTTTTCAGTTTAAAATTAAATTTTGCACTTTTGCTCTTCGACATTTGTCGCTCCTCAAACTTTAAAGAATAACTATCTTAATTCTAATCTCTTCTAACAAGTTATCGGAGTAATAAAAAAAATATTGAGGTTAAATAAGGTTAAGAAACTTTTATAAACATTCTTAAGAAATACACAAAGTATCAAAAAAAGATCACTAGTTAAGCAGCATTTTATTCATTTTAGAAAATTCAATATCATGATTAAGAAAATCTGCAAAATTACTGATTATATTTATCTATTCATCGCTATTCACTGAAGAAATAAAGGAACCTAAAGACTTTTAAATCTTTTATAATAATTTAGGGTATATATAAAAAAACCCCTCAATCATGAGGGGCTCAAATTATAGTTAATTTAATGATTTCTTACGCTGATTCAATATCCTTCTTAGTTTTCAATGTACTAGAAGATTTTGTGGAAAAATCTTTCTTTTCACCTTCTTCAATTCGAGGGCTAGCCTTTCCTTTAATAGAATCGAGAGTAACAACAATCTTATTAGCTTTATCATTAGATGGAACTTCATACATAACATCTAACATTGTCTGCTCTAAAATTGCCCTAAGACCTCTTGCTCCAGTCTTTCTTTGAAGAGCAATTCTTGCAACTTCTCTTAGCGCATCTTCTTCAAATTCTATTTCAATTCCATCAAATTCAAAAAGCCTCTGATATTGCTTTGTAATTGCATTCTTTGGCTCCGTAAGAATTGAAAGAAGTGCATCTTCATCAAGCTCCTGTAAAAGAGCATTAACAGGAAGACGTCCAATAAATTCTGGGATCAGGCCAAATCGTGTTAAGTCTTCCGCTTCAATTCCACCAAGTTTTTCAACTACAGATTGTTCAACTTCCTTGGCTTCACCAGAAACGAGTCCCATAGGTCTCTTCGTCACTCTTCTTTCTATAATTTTATCAAGACCAACAAAAGCTCCAGCAACGATAAAAAGAATATTCTTTGTATTTACTTGAATAAACTCTTGCTGTGGATGCTTTCTCCCACCCTTCGGCGGTACAGCGGCAACAGTTCCTTCAATAAGCTTTAAAAGCGCCTGCTGAACACCTTCACCAGACACATCTCTCGTAATAGAAGGATTCTCAGACTTTCTTGCAATCTTATCAATCTCATCAATATAGATAATTCCTCTTTCAGCTCTTTCGACATCGTAGTCACAACTTTGAAGAAGATTTAATATGATATTCTCAACATCCTCACCTACATAACCAGCTTCTGTTAAGGATGTCGCATCAGCAATTGCAAAAGGTACATTTAAAAACTTAGCTAATGACTGAGCAATAAGCGTCTTACCTGAACCAGTTGGACCCGCAAGAAGGATATTAGATTTTGCTAGCTCAACTCCATCTTCCTTTCTCTTTGAATCACCATGAGCAACTCTCTTATAGTGATTATGAACAGCAACTGAGATAATTTTCTTCGCTCTTGACTGACCAATAACATAGCTATCTAAGTGTTCTTTAATCTCATGAGGTTTTGGAACATTATCGAGAGCAGCTTTTGATACAGACTTTACTGAATCTTCAAAGATGATCTCATTACAAAGTTCAATACACTCATCACAGATGTAAACACCAGGACCAGCAATCAACTTCTTCACTTCTCTTTGGGACTTACCACAAAAGTTACAGTGAAGTGTGCTGTTGTAATTTCCTTTCTCTTTTGACATTACATTTCCTTTTGAAAACGCTTAGGCGCTTTCTTATTTTTTACCTTTAGGCTCAATTGCAGAATCGATTATACCAAGCTCTATTGCTTGTGCTGGAGATAGGTAATTATCTCTATCTGTCGCTTCAACTATTTTATCCATATTCATATCAACACTTGAGTGCTTAATATAAATACCATTTAATTGATCTTTTAGATCTTGAATTTCTTGCGCTTGAATCTGAATGTCTGAGCATTGACCTTGGGCTCCACCAAGCGGCTGGTGAATCATAATTCGAGAATGTGGCATAGCATGTCGATGCCCAGCCTCACCTGCTGTTAATAGCAATGATCCCATTGATGCAGCAAGACCTACACAATAAGTATAAACAGGACAAGAAACGTGTTGCATAATATCGTAAATACCAAGACCAGCGTAAACGCTCCCACCTGGTGAATTAATGTAGAAATGAATTGGATCCTCTGGGTTGTCTTGCTCGAGAAAAAGCATCTGAGCAATCAACAGGTTTGCCACTGTATCGTTAACCTGAGTACCTAAGAAGATAATTCTATCAAGTAGTAATCTTGAATAAATATCGTATTGTCTCTCACCTCTTGATGTTTGCTCAATAACGATTGGATTTGGAATATAGTTTTGTGGCGTCTTCATATGACCTTCTCCCTGAATTTTGATCTACCAATTTTATGGATTCTTAAGTATATTTTTCGGCTGATCTTGTAATACCTTTAGAAATATAATGCTATTTGCCAAAAAAAATCGCCTATAAATAACTAAAATTGTTAGATATTTCTTTATAGAAACAACTACATATACAACTCACTGGGTCATCCTATCAGCAGATAAGTTTTGTCTATATGTATATAGAGAATCTTTAATTTTCCGGGTCTTGAAAAAGAGGTAAAACTTAATTAATGTTTTTCGAATACATTTTATTCGTGCACTTTGCACTTAACTTTTAAGGAGTTTATATGTCTGAAACAACTTACCCAACAACTTTAGTTGGTTTAGAAGCACCAGAGTTCAAAGGAAACGCTGTTGTTAACGGTGATATCAAAGAAATCTCTCTTTCTGACTACAACGGAAAGTGGAAAGTTCTTTTCTTCTACCCACTAGACTTTACTTTTGTTTGTCCAACAGAAATCACTGCATTCTCTGATAAGATCAACCTATTCAAAGACCTTAACTGTGAAGTTATTGGTTGTTCAGTTGATTCTGAATTCTCTCACCTAGCTTGGACTAAGCAAGCAAGAAACGACGGTGGACTTGGTGAAATTGCTTACCCACTACTTGCTGACCTTACAAAAGAAACTGCAAGAAGCTACGGTGCACTAATGCCAGCTGGTGATGTTGCATTTAGAGCAACTTTCATCATCGATGACAACAACATTGTACAACATGCTTCAATCAACAACCTTTCTGTTGGTAGAAATGTTGAAGAAATCGCAAGACTTGTAGACGGTTACCAGTACACAGCTAAGCACGGAGAAGTTTGTCCTGCTGGTTGGAATAAAGGTGCTGATACAATGAAGCCAGATCCAAAAGGGTCAAAAGAATATTTCAATAAGCTATAAGTGCTAATTTAGAAATATAAAAAAGAAAGGGAGTCGTAAGACTCCCTTTTTATTTATTTAAAAATATATTCTACTTCTTAAAATCTTCCACGAAGTTCCATATTATAAACATTTTCATCAAGATCAATTAATCTCTTATATTTGAAATCTACTTCAAAACGACTAATCTTCTTCTGAATTCCAATTCGTACATCCTTCTGCGCTCCATCCATCCAAGGTTGTGCATTATCAGAAAGAGGCTGCCCATAACCTAACTCAATAGCAGTTCTACCATCCTTACTCTTAAGATAGAAAATATTTGTCATCGTCGTTGAGTTTTTTCGAATATAGACCTTATTAGAAAACTCAAGTAAGTACTGATCTCCAAGTTCAACAAGTACGTCATTGGCAACTGTGACACCTGTAAATAGTAAGGTACTACTCTCCTCATCCCTTACATCGCTTTTCATAAAACGAGAGTGAATAGTAGTCCGATTTCTGATAGTTACATTTCTTACGATATCAATTTCTGTTCCATAAGATGCGTTAAGATAAATATTATTCCCCTTGACTTTACCAGAGCGATACTCTTCATCATCAATACCTATAACACCTGTTCCAAAGTATGCACCTGTGCCAAGATCTATTTCAACATAATTCTTTTTTAAAAAACCTAAGTCAATCTTATTAGTACGTAACCTTGTCTGCATTCCAAGCAAAGCTCCTTTTTCATCCAAAAGGAAATCTCCATCCTCACGTATTGAGGAATGTGCCGACAAAGAAACAATGAAATCCCAGTTCTTAGTCTTACCTAATTCTAAACTTGACCCTATTGCTAACATTTTTCCACCAGTTGCAGAGATTGCACCGACTAGTGTTGTTTTTATTTTTCCTGAATGATAATCAAGGCTTGTTAACTTTATTCCCTCTTTTGTAACACCTGCCTCAAAACGGTCAATCTCCATTCCTGCTGCCCTCATGAGAACATATCCAACTTCAGAAGATACTGTATCGACTGCCTGTCCCTTAGCATCATAAATATACAACATGAAACCTGCATTTGCAGTTTCAGTTGTTTGATTAAACATCCCAATACCTCTTTGCTGAGCAGTTAAATCACCATAATTTAATTGATAAATAACCGAGGGATCATTTTCATCTTGAGCGATAACTGTTACATGACCATCATCAACTGTTGAGTATGCTATTAAATATGTTTTCTCAACTCCCATTCTCTCCAATATACCCGCTTGAGCAGTCGAAATATCTCGACAAACTCCCGCTTTAGATCCAGATCGAATTGCAGAAAAAATTTCATCTTCAGTAACAATCCCCTTAAATGCTTCATCATTCTGATCAGTACGATCAAAGTCATAGTGGCGAACCATCACTTCACCAATATTTTGAGCAACATAAAGCTTTTCCTCAAAACTTAGGCCCAGCTTGGCGTACCCCTCAGCAACTGATCTCATCTGCGCATTTTCATTCATCATGAGACCTGAGAGCATAGTTAGAAAGTATGCTCTACCTTTTGATTCACCTAATTCATCAACTAGTCCCCTTGAGAGATCACCAAGTGGACTCATAAAAAGATTTTCACACGTATCAATGCGACACTTAGCATACTCTTTTGTAAGCTCATGACGCTGATACATACTCTCTTCATATGCTTCGCGAATTCCAGATGTATCAATTGATTCAAACTCTTTATCGAGTTTAAAGTCTCCAGATGATTCGATAGAGATGGTAATATCTCCTGCAAATACATTAAGGGTTAACAAAGAAATTAAGCTAAATATACAAAGTGATGTTTTCATACAGATGTAACAAGCAAAAAGCATTCCAAAATTACGATAGCATTTCAAAGAATAAATAAAGCTTTATCGTTAAACTATAGACAGATGACTAATATGTTTACACTTTATAGTGCCTTTATCACTTGCTTGCATGAAAACACTTTATTTAGTGACGACTTATAAAATTTAGAAACCTTCCAATTTGAGCCTTTGCTTTCTTTAGACTTCTTCTCTGATTTTTTGGACTTGATGCTTTAGACTCACCAAGAGCAACAACCTGACATGTGAATTTGTTATAAACGATAATATCGAGTTCACCAAGTGTCCTCGAGTTTGAGTTTTGACGGTACTCGACTCCACTCATAATTCGATAAGTAGACTTTGGATAGATATCAGCAAGGTCTTGAAGATACATACGAGAGAGAACTTCAAGAACAGCTCCAACGTTTGGTCTTTTAATATTCTCTCTATCAACAACTTTTCTAACGTACTTGTAATAAGCTGTTAATTGCTGCTCTTGATCAATATAGCTAACATCCACTTCGCTTTCAAAAGGTATTTTTCCTGCGTATTTTTTAAAAGGTCTATTTGTATTTAACTGAACTTGGCTAGCTCCACACGAACTATTTGAAAAACCTCTCTCTTTTTCAAGGACACACCAAACAGCATCGACAGCTCTTCTTGAAATAGGAAATCCATAAGTATATCCATATTTCTTTGCATCCATAACTCCAACAAAGAAAGTTTCATCAAGTGAATCAAAACGATTAATTGTCCACTTTGGACAATCCTTATCTTGGTAGTTATTGATTTGATTAAAACTAGCGCCAAGTGTGTAAACACTTACAATTAGAAGTAGTAAAGCTTTCAAATTCCGATCCTGTTTGAGTTGGCATTAGTTGTAGCAAATAGTACCCATAAGTCAAACCTAATATTAATCTAACGCAACGCTTTTTTTACGGACAACAAAATACTCGCTAGAATAGTAAAAATTAAAATGAAGATTGCTTACAAAAAGGAATTAAAATGAAAGGAATCATTCTATTCTCACTTATTGCTCTTACTGCACAGGCAGACTTTGATAAGTCTATTTGTGGGCCAAGTGATGATCGTATCTTATCAGATGATCCAAAAATTGCTCGTGGATCAAGAACAAATGAGAAAGTTGGCTGTACAATCACGATGATTGGTCGCTCATGTGCTCTTACTGTCGGTCACTGTGTTGATTTTATCGAAAAGGCTCAGTTTGACGTACCAGTTTCAACAGCAAATGGTCCTGGAACGTCAAAACCACAGGACACATATTATCGAGATAAGGA
>CAWUIU010000015.1:0-19132 GCA_963922285.1 uncultured Oligoflexia bacterium
CAGGTTCAGGAGCAGCTTCAGGTTCAGGTTCAGGAGCAGCTTCAGGTTCAGGAGCTGGTTCAGGTGCCGATTCAGCAGGAGCACCACCTTTAAGTTCTTCAATCGTTTTCTTTAACTGATCATTTTCTTGTTGCAGTCTTCTAAGATTTGCAAGGTCTTCTGATATTACTGAGTACTCCTCAAGAGAGGCCTCAAGCTCTGAGTTTTTCTTCTTTAATTCATCAAGTTCTGATGAATCTGCTCCTGCTGCACTAGCAGCTTTTAGTACTTCGATTTCACCACGTGCAGCTTCAAGCTCAGACTTTAACCCTGAATTTTCTGACTGTAACTGAATTACTTTTTCACCTGCCTCATCACCTTTGAGACCCTCTGCAAGTTGTCTTTCTAATTCTCTAATTTGTGAATCTTTAGATCCTATCTGTCCCTGAAGTGAAGCAATCTCCGCATTCTTTTGCGCAATCTCTTCTGCAGAAACACCTATTCCACCAGTTGACAATTGACCGGCTGGAACAATAGATGGGACACCATCAGCAACATCTAATCCACCACCTCTAAAGAGAGATGATTTTAAAGCATTTGAATTTTGAATAACAGAATCAAGATAATTCTTAATTACTGTTGCGGGAATTTGGTGTTGAAGTTCTTGCATCTTACGTCTTGTATAAAACCAATATACAACAAGTAATACAAATACTAAGAATAAAACGGTTAACGATAAGAAAAAAACATTATCATTAATGTGAATCATTTCACGAGCAAATCTAGTTAAGGTTGCGCTCACTTTCCATCCTTGGATCGGTGTTAACTAATGAATTTTATTTTAACATAAACTTAGTAAAATTATACGGATAGAGGAAGATTTATGTCAAATTCCTACTGTATCTGACCAATTCACATGGTCATTCTATAATCTAAAACAAAACCATTTCCTGAAAAAGGTAATTCATTTGAAAATTACGACAAGTAAAGACGTATGCGACACACAAAATGAAATTGCTGAATATACTATTGTGGATGTCAATTCTTGCACACGAAATTGGTAAACATAAGATTTTATGAAGACTCTTTGTTTTGAAATTGTCCTATCCCTAATGCTTATTTATATTTTCAATAATTCTTTCGGGCTCCATATAGTCTAACAACCTTCAACTTTACACTCTCCTTAAACGCACGAAAGAGATTTTTTAAGCAAGTTAAGACAAATACTCGTTATTTATTTTGATTCTAATCAAAACTTAAAATACTTAACTCATCTGCTGCATTTAGACATTTTTCAAGAAAATCAGTATCTGACTCTTTTATCCAACCGAGTGGACTACGATCTTTCCCAAGAATTGGTATATTTCCTTTATTAGACTTTCTTTTATAATCTATATAAATCGCATCACCTGGCTGCAAAATGAGATTATAGTTATGCATATCTATGTCTTTATATACAATACCGTATCCTGAAGAAGTAACTTTACCGGAGATGGATTCACATTTTTTCATCGTCTTCTTCTTATCTTCATATAAGGATATTTTATTTTCTAAATCACCTAACGAAGGCAAATTTGAATTCTCTAACTTAGATAAGAATGCATTCTCAAAACCTTTAATCGTTCTAACAAGTTCGCTAAAACTCACATCTTTATGAGTCGAATAACAAAGAGAAATATCATTTGAGATAGTTTTACAAGAAGGTATCGTATTAATAAGACTTGTTAAGGCAACATCATACTTTTGTGCCTGATTCTTTAAGTGTTCAATCCTCGACTCAATTGCACTTATTGGTGTTTTTGCTTGATAGTCTGTTGTATATGACTCATGTATTAAATGTAGAATAGATCTTAAATAATCCGATTCATCAAATTGCTTCGCTCGACTTAAAGCATATTGATCTCTTTCATTGAGAAGAAATTTAGAAACTTTACCGCTACTCTTATATTTTTTAGACTGAAAATCAATAAGCTCTTGTAAGGTAATATTTTTCTCATAGTTTTCATGACTCTTTTCTTCAACTAATGTCTCAATTCCTGCGTCTCTTATAATTTGGTCGAGATTGCTAATAGACTCTTCAAAAGATTTCCCTGACATACCATTTGAGTCTCTATATGCCCATGCAATTTTATAAAGAGTGAGTTCAAATTGAGCATCAAAATATTTTTTCAAACTTGCCGGATGAGACTTACTTAAGTAATGCAAACAGGGTTCAATAATATCACGCTGAAGAATCATTCTCTCATATTCCTCCTTCGATTTTGATATCTTGTTTATCTTTTTTTGAAAGTTATCTCTAGATTCTAACATCAATGATGCCTGCTCTTTGAGTATATGAGACACCGTATTTAATAGAACTTGTCTCTCTTCATCTGTTAAAGGAAGTTCTTTAACCTGACTTGTGAATATTCTTTGATACATCATTATATTATTATCAAATTCTTTCGAGTTTCTAAGTTCTTGGATTTTTTGATATGTCTCTCGTATGCTATGACTCCCCTTCTCTTGAAGTATTGAGCTTGAAAGTTGAAGATTAAATGTTCCCACCTCTTGATTAGATAATATTTCCCAATCTCTGTTTGCTTGTTCGTAGACAATCTTTTCCTTATCATAAATAGCATATTGTAGTTCATCGATATATTTATTTAAAAAGCCTTTATCTTCAGGAGAAAAAGGTAAGTTTAAAACTTCACTTTTATAATAATTTGCTATATCCAGCATTTCCTTTTTATACTTTATTGGGAAAAGACTTGCGCCGTCCTTCTCAACTAATTTTTGCGAGTTTTCTAATGCTGAAAATATTACTTTATTCATTAAAAATATATAATGTTCATATAACTCAGGATCTTTTTCTTTTTTTACTTTTTCCATAATACTACGAATAAAAAGTTTTACACTTTTAACATCTTTGCTAAAAACCTCCCTAGCTTCACCAATAATTAAGTCTTCAATTGAATTCTTTGCAATACTTAACCTATTTCGTTCTATTTTTTTTGCCTGCTTTTCTAACCTAAGATCATGCTCTCTGATTTTTGCTTCATTAGCTGAGATTCTTCTTCCAAGTTCTCTTTCAACTCGTCTAATCTCAGCTCTCATATTACTCAAAGCATTATCAATTGCACTAAGTCGGCCATTTATTGCACTTATACGTCTATCTAGTATTGATGAATCTATTCCAGAGTTTACACTTTGTTGACTATAACCAGTAGAGGTAAAACTCCTAGATCTTCGTTGTCCTTCGCCAAGCCAATTAGTAATTGGAGACACTATAGCTGCTCCGACGTCATACACATAACCGACAACACTCTTAGCGCCCTCTTCAACACTACTCCAAAATCCTGCATATACACTAGAACTTAGAACTATGATGATAATATAAGAGAGTATTTTCACTTTCATTTTTACGACTCCAAAGTTGGTAGGTGAAAGTTTCATCGGATAAATCTAAAAATAACTAAAGTAAAATTACTTAACTTCCGACAAATCATCTAAACTATAATAGAGAGGTCTTAATGAAGATGATATCAAAGAGAGTAGTGTTAACATTAATGATATCCCTACCTCCGTTGGCTCAAACTCAAACGGATAAACTCGAAGAGTTAAACTTCTGTTTAGCTAGCTATAAAAATGTAAGAGATGGATACAGATTAACAATCCTTGATCAAGATATCAGATATTTATTGAACGATAAAATCGTTACCGAAAAATGTTTGAATGATAAAATCCGAGGGGCTAGCGAACAAATCTTTAAATGCTATAACGACTTTGATGTTTACACAAACAAAGAATACTTACCTCCGGATAAATCAAAACTTTATCTTAGTAGACTTAAAACTCTTGAGTTCTGTGAAAGTAATTACTCAAGTTACCAAGAAGAGTTAAATTGCCTAGGGAATATTGATAAGTTTTTGATAGATACTGAAAGTAGAAAATCAATGTATACTACGCAGGTAACTCACAAAAAAACAAATGCGACCATTGAGAATACTCATTCCCAGGGCTTGTTTGAGTTATGTAAGCAAAGTAACTTTAAGAGTTTTGCGAAAAAAATAAACTCACAGTCTATAAAACAATGTGTCAAAGACAAAAGAATATATTCTCTTTATAAAGGAGTTCTTTTAGATGAGAGATTTATAAGTATAAGTAATAGTCCAGAGGATCCAATAAGTAATTATTTTGGAATAGAAAGTAATGGACCAATCTCTTTTAAATATCAAAGAAGAACAATAAGTGTGGAGGATTATGAAAATAACAAGACTACAAGTAATAGAGAATTACAATTACTTAAATTAGCAACTGCTTACTCATGTGAAAATGATGTCTATAATGGTCATAAACTTAAAGATTATCATAAGGAGTTTCAATTTAGAAAGTGTGTGATAGGTCTTGATAATGAACTAAAAGTATCAGATCGAGAAGGAATTTGCGCTTCTTTTGTTGTCATTAAAGATGTAAATGTAGCAGAAGATATCGTTAATGCTCAGCCAATCGTAAACTTACAAAATGGACCTAGAGACGCTCCTGCAATAAGAGGCTTGTCTTCGAAGCCCTCAACTAAAAGCTCATCAAGTTCAACTCAGAAATAAAATAAGAGCTGCAAAAACTGCTCATTATAACAAATATAATACAAATTATGCTTGGAAACTATAGATAGATTTATTCAAAGTTTCACTTGATTTCAGTGTCTATCAACTTAAACTTGGTGTAATATTAGAGAAGACGCACACCCTCGAAGATGATAGACAAGCATCTTTCTAAATATTTCTATTTTTTTAATCAGTTCCTTTTAAGGGGGGTAGGATCTGAGACAGTTTATTTAGAGATAATCCTATATCTAACATATTTAATTCCATTTTTTTATTTTTAATGATTCTTTGTGCTGTTGTCTTTAAAGCATAACGTATTTTTACGACTTGAGAAAAACCTCTCTTTAGACTCTAGATTGAGTGTTGGTATAAACTAATTATGAAAAGACTCCAGTAGTAATCATAAATATCATTCATTCATACGACGACATCTTCTATGGTCTTGAACGTCTCATATAAACTGAACGATTTCTTCTTTCTAAAAACATCGTCACTGTAAACTGAGAAGCTCTTTTCCACAATGTACTACTGTCTCCACTTCTATTATACCAACAGTTATAATTTCTTCGTCTATCATTCTTTAATGGAATTTGAAACGTTATGTGCTCACTAGGCTTTATCGTTGTACAGCTAGCTTAACGAAGATTCTTTCCTGCTTCTCAGTAAAAATTCCACCGAAATGATCATTGTAACGAGATTATTTATATTGTCATCAAAACATCTAGGCTTCCTTTAGAACATGAATTTCTGCTCATCTTGGGCTCAGCGATCTTCTTCATAATGGTTTTTCGAGATAGGTCTGTAAATACTATAGCCTCATCAAGTAATTTAGATTTTTTCGACCCACACGAAATCGTCTAGAAACTATACAAATTTGAAAATTTTATAGGAATCCAAATAAAAATGAAGAATTCTATAAAATTAGTGTAAATAGTGTTTATCTATTTATTAACTCGGGTAAGTTTCTATTATTGTCTTTAGAACAATATCCCGAAAAAGGAGAAGTTATGTTTTTAAAAAATCTTTGTATGGTGACTTTACTTGCTACGATCTCGTTTTCCAGTGCTGCAAATGCAAACTGTATAGACAGCTACAATCAATACCTAGCTGATGAAAATGCAATACCTTTCGGAAGAGAAGTTGGCTCAGGGCTAGTTGGATCAGGAATGATTGCTTTCGGTGCAGCGATCTCTAGTACGACACCTGCGGTTCTTGGTGCAGCATCACTTGCATCTTACTCAACTATGAAAGTAGCTAGAATCAAAAAAATGAAAGATGTTACAAATATTTTGGACACAATATACGATGCTGAGTCTGGCCTCAACACTCGTCTAACAAAGAAGTTTGTTACTGATGTAAAAATGGTAGCTGATAATTCAAACTTAGATGATGAGATTATTTTAGATAAACTAGTACACCTAGCTGAAAATACTTCTTTATTTTGTTCAAAAGATGAGCTTATGTCGATGAGTGAAGTCGTCGAAATTGTTTCGCTTAATCTTTAATCCTATAACTTGAGTGATGTCCAAATTTATGGACATCACTTAAATAGAAAAAAGGTCTTCTATGATAAAGTTATTATTTCTGCTATTTTTTATTTATACAGGAACTGTATATGGAAATTTACGGAAACAAGTAAACTTAGAGATTCTTCCATACTTATCTAATGATTTTGTAGGAATTGAATTGATAACAGTAAGACCTGGAAAGAATAGCCCTTTACAAAAATTTGGTCACAATGCTCTTAGGCTAATAAAAAGGGACGGAAGTTGGAAAGATGACATCGTGATCAGCTTCAATTTTGAGAGTGACAAGGTAAATCCTTATGTCAGTAGCTTTCAGTCGATTTTCGGGACACAAGAGTTAGTTATTTCAGCTGAGTTTTTTGATGACTTCACTCTGCGGACACTTCTTATTGATAACAGAGACTATTATAGAAGTCCAATACAACTCAATAGAACAAAGATTTCTTCATTAGTCGATATCATTACTACTTATATTAGAAACGATTCTACTAATAAAAACTATAGTTTACTTGGAAATAATTGTGCAAGCTCGATAGTAGAATTATTTATAGAAGGCTTAAAATCTTTTGAAGACACATCTTCTATAAAAAATTTTATTACACCTGAGCATAACAGAGTATTTACTGGAAGTGTAAACAAAGTACAAGTACCGAACATAAATGTTAAAGATGTATCTAGACATTTACAATCTTCAATAACGACACATATCGAATGTTTAAAAAATGAAGATTACCTAAACTGCTTTAAGTCGAAAATAAAAGATTATTCAAAGGCTTTTGTTGTATTGAAAGATTTAAGAGTACATTTTCCGAGAAAACATTTTGATCAAATAATGAGAGACATCAAAGAATACTATAGAAATAAATCAGGCTGTGAAATATACAATACATGTAAAGAGTCTCATATTCTGTATGAGGAATGTCATAATCACATTTGTTATGATCAGCAGTTAAGTTACATAAAAAGTCATTATTCTCAAAGGGATTTCAATCAGTCAGTTTTCCTCACATATCGTACAAATAGCGATATTGTTGCAAATTATGTCGAAATTGTAGAAGAAAAATATTTTTTAGAGCTCAAAAATAATTTTGACATCAGAGTTGATAGAATTCAAGATACAGTCAAGTTTTGTAACTCAGAATATCCTTGTGTAAATTCAAGCTATCGAAAATTACATATCACAAATGATCTAAAAGATAATATAATAGCAGATAACGTGGATACTTATGATTTTATTTTCGGTTCGAACAATTTGAAAGTTTTAAAAATTAAACAGTAAAGCTTATGAAAATTTAATTACTCTTAATTATAAAATCAACAAAAGTATGCGTGGCCCTTGAAAATCTCTTACCTAAAGTTTTACATTTAAATCTATAAGTCAGACGTGAATTATCCTTTCTTTTAAAGATTTCATCTTTAATGACAAGTTTGTTTTTTCTATGTGAATTGCAGTTAGTTTCGGGGCAGCGATAAGCCATGTATATAAAGTAAATTTCAGCTCTCTTAATAATTCCTCCTTAAAAATACAGATTGGAGGAGTCTCAAAAACTTATCATCACCCGAGGCTTGTTTATAGAGCATACTGCTACTTTCTCTAGAGTCGTATGCTACTTCTTATTTACAACCTTCTCAAGTAGTGAATAAGTATTTGGTCTAGCGGCAAGAATTGTTTTAGAAAAAATTGTTAAATCCTCACCGCCGTATTCAGTGACTTTTACGCCAGCCTCCTGACAGATGATTGAAGCGGCAGCGAGGTCCCAAGGAGCAAGACCTCTCTCCCAAAAGCCATCATAGATTCCACCGGCCGTATGACATAAATCAAGAGCGGCACTTCCCATGCGGCGAATAGCGCGACAGTGATTCATCATCTCTTTAAAAGTTTTAAATTCAGTGTTAAAAGGCTTCCCTTTTTCAGTCGCAAAACCAGTTGCTAAAAAACATTCAGATAAGTTTTTACGGCCTTTTTGTTTTCTTAATCGAGAACAATTCTTAGCCGTCACACTTCCTTGATAGAATGAAGTACCACTTCCCTTTCTCGCGACAAAAGTTTCTTTTCTTGCTGGAGCATGAACAACACCTAAGATAGGCTTACCATCTTTAACGAGAGAAATACAAACTGCAAAATAATCCAGGCCATGAACAAAGTTATTTGTTCCATCAAGAGGATCAATTACCCAAAGGTATTTTGAACTTGCAAAGTTCTTATATGAGTTTTTATTTCCTTGAAACTTCGTAAAGAAACTCTCTTCTGCTAAGAATTCAATTTCTGGATTTGCTTTCTTGAGTGCATTAACAATAAATTCCTCAGATGCGATATCCGCATCTGAAACAATCCCCTGTGACTTTTTTGAAGTTATATCTAATTTCTTTAAATCTTTCTGGGCTTCGAGTAAAAGCTTTCCTGCTTTTAGCGCAGTTTTTAAGGCAACACTTTCTAATTTTTCTAATTCACTCTTAGTGATCAAGTTCTTGCTCCCCTCTACTATGCTCTCTTAGAACAACTTCAACATCTGCCTCTGACAACGGTTCACTACTACCAACTGTGTAGCTTTCAGTCAGCCATAAACCCAAGTCCACATTCTTACACTTATCACTACAGAATGGACGAAACTCACTCGAATAATAATTAAATTCCTTTTTACAGGCAGAACATTTAACTACAATTTCTTTTTTGGCCATGGGTTACCTACGTCATCAATGTAATCATTGATCAATGTGATGATTAATTCATTCTTTAAATATGAAGTATTACCTATTTTATCAATTAATCTTGGACCAGTAAAAGCATTAAAAGCTAATGCTGCATCATATTGAGATAATTCTGAGACTTTGATAATCTGATGCTTTATGGCCCGCCCCTGCGCGGCGCACCATTCTTTAAATTGATGAACAGAAATACTGTCGAGAACACCTGGTCTGAGCTCATTAAAAACGATCTTCTCTCCTTCAATAAAAACAAAGCTACTCGTCGTTAAATCAAGTAACTCTTTATTATCATTAAAAAATGCGATGTCTTGAAAGCCTTTCTCTCTGGCCAATCCCCTTTTCTTAAACGAAAAAGAATAATTTGGAAGTTTCAAACTATTAGGATAATTTCCATCTGGGTCAGATTCAATAAGATCAACAGAAATATTATCCACATCAGGACGGCGTGGCTCTGACCAGATAAAGAACTCTAATGAGCCATTCAAAGTCTTAAAAAGAGTTATTCTCATATAATGGTGATCTTCAGTAATTCTTGAGAGAACCTCATCAATCTCGAGAATAATTCGGTTTAAGTGAAAATCAATATTATCTCCCATCATATATTCTATAAAGATTGAGAGTCGTTTTAGGTGACTTTCTCGAAAAATCAATTCCTTACGACATGCTAGCCCCGTAGTAAAGGGAGCTTCACCATATAAATATCCTGACGATAAAAATGCCTGCTCGTAATTATCTTTAATATTTTCAATAGAACAATAGAATATGCCACTCATGCTAGCCCACCTAACTGTTTGCCTTAGATTTGGCTCCATGATAGTAGATTAAGGCGATGAATGAAAGATTAAATAAAGATATTTTAATTATTGGCCTTGGCTCACAAGCCAGTGCATGGTTTCTTAACTTAAGAGACTCCAAACGCTCAGTTGATGTGTTCTTACGCGAAAACAGCAAGTCTCACTCAAGGGCCCAAACATTAAAGGCAAATATCATAAACGAGCCTAAGTCATTCAAGAATTACCAATTCATTCTTCTGCTAATTCCCGATGATCAGCACCCTAAGTTTTTTGAGGCATATTCATCTTTTCTAATGGAAGGCCAAACCATTATTTACGCCCATGGCTACTCAGTTCATTATCAAAATCTGGCAAAGGACTTCCCACAGCTTAACCACCTCTTACTTGCACCAAAAGCTATCGCAAGTGAAGTCAGGATGAATTATGAGCTAAAGAAGCCAATGGCCGCAGTGATTAGTTTAGAACATACAATAACTGATTTATCAGACCGAGCAAATAAGTTGTGCCAGGACTTAGGAGTTACAGAAATTTTAAATCGTAGTTTCAAAGAAGAGACTGAAGCCGACCTATTTTCAGAACAGAGTATTCTCTGCTCATTGATTCCTTTTGGTGCAAAGAAAGTCTTTGAAAAGCTCGTCGCCTCTGGCATCAGTTCAGAGGTTGCCTATATTGAAGCTTGGCACGAGGTTCGCTTAATCGCTAATGCCATGGTGGAATTTGGCCCAACAGGCTTTTTTGAACTTATTTCTCCAAACGCTTTTATTGGTGGATACAAAGCTAAGTCTCTGATATTTAATGAAAAATTTGACGAAATACTTGATGATCTTCAAGACGACATAACCAGTAGAAAATTTTTTCAGGAAGTGGAAAACACTGATTTTCAATCACTTAAAAATACGGTAATTAAAGAACTTGTAGCGCACCCTATAAATAAAGTTTATCAGGACTTTGGGAAGAAACTGAAATGAAACTCAACACCAGAAAAATACGTCGTCATAAATTAGCAAAGCAAAATAAGCCTTTGCAAATGCTTACCTGCTACGATTATCAAACTGCCAGAGTCCTTAATGAAACAGACTTAGACCTTATCTTAGTTGGTGATTCAGTTGGTAACGTCGTTCTAGGATACGAAACAACAATCGAAGTTTCAGTTGAAGAAATGATTACATTCTCTAGTGCCGTGAGAAGAGGCGCAAAAGAGAAGTTTATTGTAACTGATATGCCTTTTGGTAGTTATGCCATTTTTGATAAAGCAATTGAAAATGCATGTGAACTCTTTCAAAAAACAAAGACAGACTCTTTAAAACTTGAAGGTGCGACGGAAAATATTTGTCAGATTATCAAACGCCTAACTGAAACAGGTATACCTGTTATGGGCCACATAGGACTAACTCCACAATCAGTTCATGAACTCGGTGGTTACTATACACATGGTAAAACAGAAAATGCACAAGCAAAAATAATTGCTGAAGCACAGAGACTGCAAGAAGCTGGTTGCTTTGCTATCGTTCTTGAATGTGTTCAAGAAGATCTTGCAACTAAAATTACAGAGCAGCTCAATATTCCAACAATAGGAATCGGAGCTGGAAATAAAACTGATGGCCAAGTTCTTGTTATAAATGATCTTTTAAAGATGGGACCTGATACCCCACCGAGTTTTTGTACACCTATTGCCAATCTCTACGATCTCAAAAAAGATCTCATCAATGAACATTTAAATAGATGGAAAGAAGATAGTGAGCAACTCTCTCATTCACATCATTGATTCAGGCAACACCTTAACTAAAGTTGCGACCTACAAGAACGATGAGATTATTCAAAAGGATATCATTGAAGATATATCCGACATTAAGAATTTTGAAACAGGTCTTTTTTGTAGTGTTAACAAAGAACTGCCAGAAACATCAAAATTGATAAATCTTGAAGCACACAAACACTCTCTTCCCTTTGTTTCTGATTATGCAGAAACCTTAGGAATTGATCGTTTTGCCATTTCATTTTATGCCCAGAAAACTTTAAACAAGAAAATTTGCCTAATAGACGCTGGCTCATTTATAACTCTCGATTTTATTGATCAGGGCAAACATCTTGGAGGATATATTTATCCAGGTGCTGAGAACTTTCTCTCTCTTTACTTTGAGAAAGGGGAAAAACTTCCTCTTGTCACTCTAGCGAAACCTAAGAAAACGATACCTTCGTCCACAGATCAAGCAATATCTCAAGCAGCGAACAGCTATCTTTCGGCTATCATTGATTTAGACAATGAATACGAATTAATTTTTACCGGGGGCTTTGGTAAGAATTTATACAAAATTGCAGAAAGAGGATGCTATAAAGAAAATTATTTATTTGATGCTCTTTATTGGATTTATACTAACTATTTTACTTCAACAGATCTGTAAGTTCTGAAGGTAGATCGAGTGCTCGATACTTCTTTCCATTAGTCATTCTAATCCAATAACCTTTTACAAAATTACTCTCAAGCACCATATTTATAGGTTTTACTGATACAATATGGTCGATATTCAAAAGAATTGTGTCGTTTTCTTCTCCAACATCCTGAACATCTTTATCTGATAGAATTTTTACTTTTAAAAACTTCATATCTTCTTTTAACTTATGAGATTTATTATGAGAATAGAGTGAGTTATTTTTTCACAGCTTAAGTACAGAGATAAGAAAGGTTGTATTTTGGGAATCATCAACATATTTGATATCGCCTCCGACTTTATTTAACATACGTTTACAAAGATCTAGACCAATTCCAGTTCCACCAGTCTCTTCTTTAGTTGTAAACAAACGATCAAAAATTTTAAAACGAAGCCTTTCAGGTATTCCTTTGCCACTATCAGTAAAATAAAACATAACAAATTTATCATCTTCAGTAATTTCAAGTTTAATCCATTTTTCAAACAAATATTCAAGAGCATCATTTGAATTCTGAATTAAATTAGTAAAGACTTGCAAGAGTTCACTTTGGTTCATTGCTATATCTTGATTCTTTATACGATTATCAATAGAGAATTCAATCCCTCTTTCTCTTAATCTTTCACTTGCAAAGAAGTCGATATGTTTTATTAAGGTATCTAAAGATGCCATTGAGACTTGCTCCTCATTTCTTACTTTCGCTCTCATTTCTCGAAACAAATCTTCGACACGACTCACGGCTTGATTTATGTTCTTTATATCTCGTACAACTCTTTCAATTTTAGATTGTTCGAGATGAGTGATTATGTTCTTTGCATTGTTTTTTACAATCGTAAAAGGCCCCATCAACTCATGAATAATTTCACTTCCAACGTGTGCCCAAATAAGACACTCATCAAAAAATTCAGTATTTATTTTTGAGACAACTCCTAATAAAGCAACAACTTCCCCTGATTTTTTACTCATAGGATTACAACTAATCCCTATCCATGTCTTAGATGCTTTTAATTTCACATGGAAAATATAAGGAATTCCTTCTTCAACAAGAGCACGACCTCTAGCTAATAATTCATCATGAAATGATTCATCAAGACAATTAATAATTGACTCGATATCATAAGGTCCATCATGACTTATCGATAAAATCTCTTTTACCTCATCAGACATTTGAATTTCACCAGTCTCTAAAGAAACCGACCATGTTCCTGAAAAGTTCATAATATATCATTATATACGAAAAACTAATTGTAATATTCAGTACTTAAACTAAAATTTTTTTTACCATTCAAAGATTAAGTTTTACAATTTCAATGACTTATGACATATATCAGCAGAGGAAATTATGAAGATAGTACTAGGTGTGACGGGCTCTGTCGCATGTTATAAATCGTTCGACTTACTACGAGCACTTGTAAAAAGTGAGCATGAAGTTATTGTCATTCTCACAAAAGGTGCAGAAAACTTTCTTCGTCCAGAACTCTTCACCTACTTAGGAGCAAAAGAAGTTTACCTAGCCAAAGATGACTTTACGGGAAATAAAATAAAAGATACTGATTCGCATGTTCTTCATGTGGAACTTGCAAAATGGTTAGATAAATTAGTTATTTATCCAGCCTCTGCTAATACAATTGCTCGATTAGCCATGGGACTTGCAGACGATCTTCTGTCTTCAACTTTCTTAGCTAAGAGAGAAAATACACAAACGATTATTTTTCCTGCAATGAACACTCATATGTATGAACATCCCATTACCAAGGAAAATATTGATCTCCTTGAAAGACTCGCAAAGAGTGGCAAGACAAATATTATCGATCCGATTGCTGGTGAACTTATCTGTAAAGACAACGGGAAGGGAAAAGTACAATCTATTGAGGTTGCAAAAGAGCTCATTGAAAGTATTAATACACCAAGTGAAAATAAAAAGGTTCTCATAACAACTGGAGCAACAATTGCACCAATTGATCCTGTTCGCTACGTAACAAATCCCTCTTCAGGTGTAACTGGTTTTTCATTGGCAAAATCATACCTATCTAAAGGATATGAGGTTCATCTGATTGCAGGAAAAAACGCAACGTCTCAAATTGAAAGTCTTGCTCTTCACCCATATTTTTCTTTTGAACGTTTAACAACAACAGAAGATATGTTTAAAGCTGTAAAAAAGAAGATAAATGATTTTGATATTTATATTTCTGCCGCGGCCATTAGTGATCTCTCATTTGAAGTGGAAGACTCTAAACTAAAGAAATCAAAACTGAATGGATCACTATCTTATCACCATGCGCCTGATATCTTAAAATACGTATTAGACAATAAGAAAAGTTCTCTAAAAGTTGTCGGCTTTGCAGCTGAAACAGAACCAACACATGAAGCACTTAATGAAAAGTGGCAAAGAAAGAAGGTTGACCTATTAGTTGGTACGAAAGTTCATAATGGTCTAAGCAGCAATCAATCGAGACAAGGTTTTGGAAACTCGAGAGCTGAATATTCATTCTTTAAAAATGGACAAATATGTTGGCAAAAAACTCTAAGTAAAGAAGAGTTATCAGACTCTATATTGAGAGAAATTCAATGATTACCATAGTTGAGACAAGAGAAGAGTTTTTAAAACTCATTAACTCAAGGAAAGAGCAAAAAGGTCTAGTTCCAACGATGGGAAATCTTCACCAAGGTCATTTAAACCTAATTGAGGAATCCCTTAATAATAACCCTATAACGATCGTCACCATTTTTGTAAATCCAAAACAATTTGGTAAAGGTGAAGACTATAATAAGTATCCTCGTACTCTGGAATCAGATATCAAAGAGATAAAGTCTTTAGAAAAAAGTGATAAGGAAATAATTGTCTTTGCACCAATTTCACCAAATGAGATCTACCCTAAGGGTTTTGATACTAAAATAACTTCTGGAAAAGTATCAATTCCATTATGTGGCGAAAATCGTCCTGGCCACTTTGATGGTGTTTGTACTGTTGTTTATCAACTATTTTCATTATCAAATGCCAACAATGCTTATTTTGGGTTAAAAGACTATCAACAATGTCTTGTTGTTCAACATATGGTAAGAGACTTGAACTTAAAGGTTAAAATCAATTTGGTACCAATTGCCCGTGAGGAAGATGGGCTCGCTCTTAGTTCGAGAAATCAATATCTTTCGAATGAACAAAGAGTGGAAGCGTTAATTTTAAGAAGAACGATTTTAGATATTGCTAACACACTTAAAGATTCAAGTTGGCTAAACTCTCAAGCCAAACTTAATGATAAATTAGAAACAACGATTAACGATAAACGATTTCAATACTTAGAAGTTCTTGATGCAAATACCCTGAAAGATGTTACAGCTGAAACAAGTAAAGTTGTCGTTGCTGGAGCATTTTTAGCAGGTTGTACAAGACTTATTGATAATGAATTAGTGGATATAAAATATGCTTGATAATGAATTTCATATTTCCAGAGAAGAAAAAGCTGTTCTCGTCTCACTAGTATGCCCTACTTTTAAAGAACATGCTACTGAAGCAGAAACGGAACGAAGCCTTGGCGAGTTGAGAGAGCTTCTTCGAACTTTGGAAATTGAAACAGGAGAGGAATTCGTTCAAAACAGAAAAAATCTTGATCCTGCATACATTTTAGGAAAGGGGAAAGTTGAAGAAATTGCTGAAGCAGCCAAGGATGAAGGTGCGAAACTTCTCGTCTTTGACTGCGAATTAACGGCAAGTCAGATTCGAAACATTAAAAAATTGACAGGTCTTTCAGTCATCGATCGATGTCACATTATTCTTGAAATCTTTTCGGAGCATGCAAGGACTAAAGAAGCTAAGATCCAAATTGAAATTGCTAGACTACAATATATTCTTCCAAGACTATCTGGTTTCTGGTCACACCTTGGTAGACAACGTGGTGGTGTCGGAGTAATGGGTGGAGAAGGTGAACAGCAAATTGAGCTCGATCGAAGAATTATTCGTTCAAGAATTGAGTTTTTAAAGAAAGAACTTAAAGAAGTTGAAAAAAGTAGAATTGAGCAAAGAAAAAAGAGAAGTAAAAAAGCTGTCACCACTGCCCTTGTCGGTTATACGAATGCTGGTAAATCTTCTTTAATGAATCGTCTTTGTCGAGTTGATGTACTTGAAGAAGATAAGCTCTTTGCGACACTCGACTCAACCTTTAGAATGCTTAACCCGGATACAAAACCGCCAATGATACTCATCGATACGGTTGGTTTCTTATCAAACCTACCAAATACATTAATCGATGGATTTAAAACGACACTTGAATCAGCTCTTGAAGCGGACTTACTTCTCATTGTCTGCGATATTAGTGATCCACATTATGAGAAACATCTTGACGTTACACATAACGTTTTGAAAGAACTAGGTGTTGATAATAAAGAGACACTTGTTATCTTCAACAAAATGGACAAATTGAATGATCCTTTAAAAGCTAAGATTATTAAGCGTACTCATCCAAATAGCTTTTTAATTTCTTCTTTCAATAAAGAGCAAATTGATGAATTACGCTCTCATGTCATTGGCTACTTCCTTGATCAACAAGAAAAGTATGATCTCTTTATTCCTTATGATGCTGGCGCAGCTCATTCTTTAGTGGTGTCAAAAACTAACGTGATGAAGACTGCGAATATGGAAAAAGGTATATACTATCGAGTGAGAGTACCTGACTTTATTTTTCAACCATTAGGACTTAACGAATATCGTCTTGGCCCTAAAGATCCTCTACTAGAGGAAATTGACGATTATCAATTCTAAATTAAAGAGTCAATTTTCTTTACCGATAATCAGGCATGGGAAAATTTTGCCGATTAATATTCGTAGTATTTTTATCAACTTCTATTTTTGCAGACACACATTACATTGATGTGGAAAAGTATTTGTCGACAGATATGGACTTTATTTTTGAAATAGAGAATGAGTATTTCGACAAAGTAAAACTAGATTGTCAGGGTTTTATAAATGGTGTGTATATGAAACATCACAATGGACATGAACAAACTTTAGTTCTCGACATTGGTGAATGTGAAGATATTCATCGAAAGATTGTTACAAATATCAGAAATTCAAAATCTTCCTGTTTATTTGTTGATCTTGAGAGGCGAAAGTACTCTCTCACCTCTCAAAAATGTCATTAAGCAATTCTTTTAATTAAGTGATAACCAAATTGAGTTCTCACGGCACCTGAGACTTGATCAACATCAAGAGCAAATGCAGCGTCTTCAAAAGCAGGAACCATAACACCACGTCCAAAAGATCCTAGGTTTCCACCCTCTTGTCCAGAAGGACAATTTGAAAAGTCTTTTGCAAGTTGTTCGAAACTTACGCCTTCAGTTAGTTTCTTCTTTATGTCGTCAATTTGATAATCATTATCCACAAGTATGTGTAAGCAAGTAATTTGATCTGCCATCCTCTTCTCCTATTGAAATCTAAAATAATATGTACCAACAATAATTGCGATGATGACGACTGCCGAAATCATCATAATCATATTTTCTTTATCCACCATGTGCCTCTGACTTTAACTTGTAAATTAATTTTGCAACTTCGGTGGGCTCAAGCCTACCATCTAAATTATTAATATCAATTCCCTCAACACGATGAAGAAGAACGATAAAAATATGACGATGATCTTTAACAAACCCTTTTACCTGATCAGCTTCTAGCTCAGATGGATCAAGTAAAATAGCCTCAGGCTTAAGGTCTGCAATAAAGTGTGTCGACTCTTCTAAGTCATTAATAACAAAGAACTCTAAGTTATTTCTCTTTCCGTATAACTCAATAGCCTTTAGCATCATCTCATTTTTAGAAATGACAAATAGCTTATTTATTTCCACTAATGAACCTTTATGTTAAATTAAGTTAAGCTTGAGTATATAAGGTACACACTATGACAAAAGATGTAAATTCTAAGGCCGTAAAAGTCGTCGATAACTTATCAGATACTGTTCTCTTTGAATGCTCCATAGAAGAAATGGATCAAGCATATCAGAAGGCACAGGAGTACGAAGAGATGGGTCTTGATATTGAAATAAAAGCTCCATCAATTCCAGAAACTCTCATCAAGTCACTAGGTGCTTCAAGTTCTGATGTCGATGAACTCAACAAAGTTCTAGATGAAGAAATCGCTTCTCATATCGAAGAAGAGGTCGGATGTTCAGTGTGTCTACCCGACTCAAACTCTAACGACAATATACAATAGTCTTTGAACTAATCCAGTAATTTGGTATTTAGAATTCTTAAACTACACAAGTGCTCATAAAGCTTTGATTATAAGACTATTTTGGCTGCGCGCGTGAGAGTAGTTAAATCAACGAGAGAAAAAATTGTCATTTAATTTACTTCTTGGATTTGTGTTTTTAAATAAGTATTCAGCCACTCATCAGAACTTTTATCGCTTCCCGCAGGAATAAATTTTTCAAATACTTTTCTAAGATCTTGCTCGGTACCGACAAAAATTTTAGGTATATTTCGTGATAAAGTCTGTCGATCTAGCTTGAAGAGATAGAATTGCCTGAACGTTGGGTCAACAATCAATTCTTCTTTATAGATATCCTTATCATTTAGTCTTAGATAGAAATGTCGATATCCACTATCACCAACTTCTCCGTCGGTTAAAACTAAATGTATTTTTGCATTTTTAAATACTGGATCAGATAAGAGTTTCCCACGAAGAGAAATTGAGCTGGCTGTACATAGTGGACACTCTAATATTTGTTCTGGTGAGTCAATGAACAAATCGATCTCTAACAAGTCTTCTTCAATATCTGGATCATCAAAAAGCTCATTTTCAAGGTCACCAATATGATGCTTTAATTTACTTCTAACTTTGTTAATTGCTATCAGACGATCACTTTTATAATTAATAATCGAATCGAGAGCTGAAAAACACTCCTCTGTAACAGCAAAGCTAACGAATTGAGAGAGTAATAATATTAAAAGTATATATCCTTTTAGCATACTTTATTATATTCCTATCTAACAAGTGTCTGATAACATTGTAAAATTGATCAAGCCTGATTAAATTTTAGCCACAGAACGCTCTCAATAAAAACACATAAACACCTGATTTAGCTATCGACACTTATGAAAGACGAGTTATTTTCTTAATAATAA
>CAWUIU010000016.1:0-19093 GCA_963922285.1 uncultured Oligoflexia bacterium
GTTGGTAAAAAAGCAAGATTTACAGCATTTAAATGTAACTCTATTGCGGAAATATCTTATAGCTGGGGGCGAAACTTATGCGACAGGAATTTAGTTCTTTGACTTAAGAAAAGACTCAAGCTTTTCAATATACTCACCGGCCATGAAATCCTTTGCTCCATTAGAAATTTCGACAACTTTTCCATTGAAAAAAGTAATCGAGACAGGGATAGCTGAAATCATAAATGAGTCTGTTACTTTAGCTTGAAGATCTTTAACAACATGAAAGTTTAGGCCATACTTTTTAACAGTCTTTTTAATATTTTTGTCTATATCATCTTCATCTGAATTAATAGCTATGATTTTAACTCTATCATTATCTTTGAATTTATCTTGTAATTTTACCAGTGAAGGGAATTCTTCCAGACAAGGCGTGCACCAAGAGGCCCAAAAGTTAAGAATTACAACTCCATTCTTGAGTTTTTTTGTCCCCAAATCTTCTTTCTTTATTGTAGAAAATGAAGCCTTTGCTAGCTCAGCCTCATAGTGAGCAACTATTTTTTTTGATAACTTTGTCTTCTTAGCATTCAAATCAGTCACTTTTGGAAAAAAGGCTACTAGTCCTACAAAAAGGGCAATTGCTAAACCTAAATATATTGGAAAATTTTTCTTAATCCTAAATCTCCTATGACACAGCTACACTTAGTATAAAGGAAAATTCGCAATTATGGAACCTAGCAATATCGAACAAAAATGCATAAAGGACGTTATAGATAATGAATCCGGTCAATCAATTATCGAATTCATCTTGCTTCTACTCGTTATGATACTAATTTCGTTTAGCGTTTTAAAAGGTTTCAATGCTGCAGTAAAGGCAAGATGGGTAGACATGATTGCTACAATTTCATCACCAAATTCTACAACTATTACTTTTCCATAGGAGTCACAATGTACATTTTGGCTATCGACCAAGGTACGACAGGTACAACCTCACTTATAATTGATGCTCAAACAATGAAGGTTATTGATAAGGTTAATCAAGAGTATCCTCAAATTTATCCTCAGCCAGGCTGGGTCGAGCACAATTTGAACGATATTTGGAAAAGTGTATCCGATACAGTCAAAGCTGTCCTAGACAAGAATAATATAAATCCTCAAAAGATAAAAGCAATTGGAATAACAAATCAAAGAGAAACTACTTGTGCATTTTCAAATGATGGAACGCCACTAGCAAATGCTATCGTTTGGCAAGACAGAAGAACAAGTCAATTTTGTGATCAGTTAAAGAGCAAAGGCTTAGAAGAACTTTATAAAGAAAAGTCTGGTTTACCACTAGATCCTTATTTTTCTGGAACAAAAATGAACTGGCTTCTAAATAATAATGAAAACGTCAAAGAAGCCGCAAAAGACTCTAATCTAAAGTTTGGAACAATCGATACATTCCTTTTATATAGATTAAGTGGATCACAATCACATCGAACAGATGCCAGTAATGCGTCACGAACATTATTAATGGATTTAGATACATGCGATTGGTCTGAAAAACTTCTCTCTCCATTGGAAATTTCTAAGGATTATTTACCTGAAATTTGTGATAGTTTTTTTGAATATGGTGTTACAAGTGGTTTAGGTTTCTTGCCAGACGGTATTCCAATAACAGGAATTTTAGGTGATCAACAAGCAGCTCTATTTGGCCAAGCCTGTTTCGAAAAAGGTACTTCAAAATGTACATATGGTACTGGTGCATTTATGTTATTAAACACAGGTACAAGTAAGAAGTATTCAGACAATGGCCTCCTTACGACTGTAGCATATAAGGGCAATGGTAAAACATTCTATGCACTTGAAGGTTCTGCATATATTGCTGGTGCATGTATTCAATGGCTAAGGGACAACTTAAACTTTTTTTCAAGCTCACCTGAAGTAGAGACACAAGCTAATAAAATAACAACTCTTGAAGAAATTAAAGATGTTTTCTTTTTTCCATTTTTCACAGGAATTGGATCTCCATACTGGAAAGCTGATGTGAAGGCATCAATTGAAGGAATAACAAGAGGAACTGGAATACCTGAGATATCAAGAGCAGCAATGGAAGGTGTCTCATTTTCAATTAATGATCTCATTAGGGCTTTTGAAAAAGACTTTGATCAGAAGATCGACTCATTAAAAGTTGATGGTGGAGCCGCTGCAAACAACCTATGGATGCAAATTCAGGCCGATACATCAAACTTGAATATTATTCGTCCAGAAGTCATTGAAACCACTGCCTTGGGAGCCGCTATGGCCGCAGCCATTGGCGTAGGAAGTAAATCAATAGATGATCTATCAAATCTGTGGAAAGAAGATCATACTTTTATGACTAATAATTCACATTCAGAATACTATGATCACAAATATAATACTTGGACAGAGAAAATTCAAAAAATGTAGTTAGGAAACATTCTTGTAAAGATCTACTACACTACTAAATGATCGTTCTATTAGATTGGAATCATCTATATTTAATTCCTTCTTCTTCTTAATTATTCCAGAAAGCTTTATTTCCCCCGAAAATACTTCAGTAGCTGAGATTTCAGTATTATTTAAAGAACTTAGAATTGCCATCACAACACCTGTATCTATACAAGTTAATATATCCTTATAATCATCTTCGATTTGTATATAAATGTCTTTAAAATCAAATTTAATACCTAGTCTCTTTTCTATGATAGCAACTAAAAGATTAAGTCTTTTCAAATCATAACCAACACAAATTCTTTTACCAACTTGACTTGAGCTCTTTGCTACAAGTGCTTCAATACTAATGGGAAGTACTCTTGATCCATTTTCTATAACAGAAGTAACTCGACCAATATAGCTCTTAGAGTTATACTTATCAATAAAGCTTTTAAGTTCATTAATTTCTTTAAAGCCATTGTTCACCATTTCAAATAGACCAAAACTGTCTGTACTACCAAATCTATTTTTATTTGCTTTTAAAACTCTTTTCTTATCTTTTGATTTGTAGAAATATAGAACAACATCAACCATGTGTTCTAATAATTTAGGACCTGCAATATTACCATCCTTAGTAATATGTCCAATAATTAAACATGTAATTCCTCTAGTTTTTACAAACTCAAGTATCTCTTGTGTTAAATCTTTAATAACTCTTTGACTACTAAATGACGACTCCTCACTTTCAAAATTAATTGTTTGAATGGAATCAATTACTAAAAACTTCACTCTAGAAAGTTCAATCATTCTTTTTATATGATTCCATTTTCTTTCATATAAGATATTAATAGAATTGTTATCTACCCCTAATCTTACCGCCCTACTTGATATCTGTTCTATCGTTTCTTCACCACTTACATAGAGCACTTCATGACTTGGACATGCAATATTATTCACTACTTTTAGAAGCAAGGTCGATTTACCAACCCCCGGTTCACCAGATAATAAATTTACTGATCCACGACAAAAGCCTGAACCTAAAACTCTATCGACCTCTCCGATTTTAGTTTTTATTCTCTCTTCTTTCGATGTTGAAAGTGCTGAAATTTTCTGTGGTAAATTTCTTGAACTGATTATTTCATTATCTGAATTTATGATTTCTTTTATCGAATTCCATTCTTTACATCGATTACATACACCAGTCCACTTTACAAATTTGTGATGACAGCTCGAGCATTGATATTCTAATTTAGCCATAAGTCCCCTTAAATCATTTTGAGAACTTCAGCCTCCGATTTAATATCAATCCCCAAATCCAATGCTTTTTTGAATTTTGAAGACTTGGCTTCAGTCTCGTTTGTCAAAAGAATATTAGTATTCTTTGAAACAGATCCTACGACACTTCCTCCAGCATCACGAATTTTTGATTCAATAACACTTCTTTTTTCCGATAATGAACCAGTAATACAAATTTTAAGTCCACTGAGTGGCTTACTTGATAAGTCCTCTAGCTCAAGTTTAAAACCCTTTGCAATCAGACTATCTATTAACTGAATTTTTTCTTGAATCGATCCTACAAAGTCTTGCGATGATTTTTCTGCGAAACCCTCAATAGCTGACAATTCGTTTACTTTCATTGCTTTGATTTTATCAATAGTATTAAAGCCAGCACTTACTACTTTTTCACATTTATTATATGCACCACCAGTTATACCGAGAGCAGAAAGAAATGTGATCAAGTCGGCAGACTTTGATTTGTTTATGCCATCAAAGAACTTTTGGGCTAACTTTTCCTTTACTTTATCTAAAGTTAAAAAATCCTCTATAGTTAAGTCATATAAACTCTCAATACTTGTTACTAACTTTTTATTGATCATTTCATCTAGTCTTTTTGAACTTAAATCATCAATCCCTATTCTTTGTATAAAGTTAAGAATCTTCTCTTTAACTTGAGCTGGACATTCAAAGTTTCGACAGACCAATCTTATATCATCTATAAATACTTCTTTACTACAAGATGGACACACTGAAGGTATTTGAAACTTGTCTTCTGATGTCTTTACCACTGAAAGAAACTTAGGTATTACTTCTCCTGAGCGTACTATTTCGATCTTGTCGCCTGCCTTTAAGTCATGCTGTTTTACCATTCCATAATTATGTAATGTTACTCTAGATACAACAGCACCAGATATTTCAACTGGTTGAACTTCTCCTACAGGTGTCAGAATTCCATTTCGGCTCACTTGCCATGTAATTTTTCTAAGAAGTGTTGTTTTTGTTTCTCCTTGAAACTTAAATGCCATTTTGTACCGTGGATGATGAGCTGTTTCACCCAATTCCTCATGTAACGATACTTTATTATAAACAAAGACAATTCCATCAATCAGAAAATGACCTTCAGACAAGAAGAGTTTTGCATCATCAATTATTTCTTCGAAATCTTTTTTATTTTTAGGAAGTTTTAATTCTAATGTGTGGAACTTTTCTCTTTCTAAATCATCATATTTTTGTACTTCCGTTTCGTAAACCTTGCCTAATACATCAAAGGCATAAAAACCTAGATGTTTACATAGATCGATATTTTCTTTTCGTCCTACAAGACCTGCTACAATATTTCTCTGTGACGTCGGTTTCTCTAAACCTAAGCTCGTCATCTCTTCAGATAGGTGAAAAAAACTGCTCTCATCACAATACATCTCACCTCTTATCTCTATTCTTTCCTTAATAGAAATAGTCTTGGGAACACCTTTCATCCAGAGGACTTTATTGGTGATATTTTCACCGTAAGTTCCATCTCCCCTAGTTTTTGCTAGAACAAGTTGTCCATTTTCATAAATTATTGAACAAGAAACACCATCAACTTTATATATACCAATTGTCTGATCAAGCTCCGCCCACTTTAACAACTCTTCTATTTTATAAGTTTTACCAAGAGACAACATTTTTGAATCATGTCTCACCTTATCTAATCCTGATACCTCTGCACCTATAAGATTGAGTACAGGGTTATTTGGACTAAGTTTCTTTAACTCATCTTCTAGTTGATCATATTCAAAGTCTGTAATTTCTGGCTTACCAGAATAATACAATGACTTATGATGTTTAATCATATTTTCTAGTTCAGTTATTCTTGTCATAGGGAATTCCTAAAAATTAAAAATTGCTCCACCCTTAAAGAGGGTATTTTTAATACTAATTGAAGTAGTACTATTAAATTCAGCTTTACTCACGTAATAAGAGAATCCACCGAAGAACTGCATATTAGGGCTGTATTTGTAAGTTCCACCCATTTGTAAATTAAAGTTTCTTACTGATTCAGCTTCACCATATATTGTGACTTCTTCTTCATAAGATGGTGAAAAAATGAAATCTAAATTTAAATAAATTCTAAAATCTTTAACAATAGGAATACTTCCTTTAGTACCTAGTAAGATTCCTGAGAAGTCTACCGCTCCTACACCATCAGATGTTTTATTATCAAGTCCATAACCATAACTTGCATAACCAACATATGCATCAACTTGAGGTCCATAGAAGAATCCTAAAGGCAAATATTTATAACCAGTTTTCAATTTGAAGATAGACTGATCAACAGAGAAACTATCTGATGTAAAAGAACCTTCATCTGGTGAGAAGGATCCAAAGGTTTTAACAATATCTAAACCAACCCAATAATTTCTAGTCGCCCAAACTTCTGCTTGCGCTGAAATACCTATATTAAAACCACCTATTTTCTTTATTGTTGAACCAGAAATAGTATCAGAGCCAGGTCCTAAATTAACAGCTAAAGCTAACTGACCAAGTTTTCCAAACGAAAACTCTGTTTGAGAAGTATCAATATTTTTATATGACATCTCATCTATTGGTTTTGAATTTGCATTTGTTTTATCAATGATTACCCAATCTTCTGGTTGTATTAAAGTCTCTCTCTTATATTCAACAAGACGTGCCTGTGACTGGCTTTTTCCAGAGTGAAAGATCTTTGCTGAAGCTACTGGCATTGTCTTCCAGTCGACGATTTCTTTCAAAAGAGGATGTATCTTTTTTCTTACAGGCCGAACAATATTTATTTCATAACCTTCATAAAGTGATTGGTCCTGTCCAAGATCAACAGTGAATTGAGTTCCTAATACACCTAAAACACGGCCATCATATGGAATATTTTTTTCATATACATCTAGCCAGTTGTTCACTGTTTGCGCAATGACGTCAATATCATCAGTAGAGAGCTCTGTAGATTCTTTAAAGTATATATCTTTTCCATTCGCACCAATGACTTTGATATCAACTTTTGCACCCTTAGGAAAACTTTCAACTGTTATTCTAATTAACGAACCTGCTCTTGTTTTCTCAGAGACAACTTTTAAAACATCAGGATTATTCAAGGCTTCATTAAGTGTATTTTTGTAATTACCAAGAGTATTTATGATTTCCGAATTACCTTGATAATAACACCACTTACTCGCTTTTAAATAATTCTCAACCTTTGTAAAAACTTGAAAACCAATTGCACCACCAACTGAATCTTTAACTGGAAGTATCATACACCTTCTCATGCTATAAGAGGCTAGAACTTGATTAATTATAAATAAAGCTAATATATACTTGAGTATTTTGTTCATGAATTTACCTATTTCTTTTATAAATAGTACAGCTTAGCTTACAAATTTCCAACTTAGATAGGAGAATGTTTATGAGATTTTGCGATTTTGAAACATTAGTTGCTATAATATTGAAAAGCTAGAATGGCTTTTCAAAAATAGGTATTTCATGGATAGAATTGATCTAACAAATTTTAAAAATAAAAAGACTGCCTTTGTTCAATCTGGCGGAGTTGTAAAAGCTGCTGCATGGCATCTAGGAGTCGCATGGGCACTTCAAGACCTAGGCTTCACTTTTAAACATAATAACTCTGAATTAAATCCAGATTATGAAATTTCAACATATGTTGGCTCAAGTGCAGGTTCGTTAGTGAGTCTTTTTTTTGCTGCTGGCTATTCACCCATTGATGTTATTGAATCCTTCATTCAACGAAAAGATGCCAGACTAAAACCAATTGGTTATGGTGATATGTTAAGTTTAAAAAAACCAGACATTAAACCATACTCACCTGACTTATATGATCCTCTTGAAGGATTTCCTTCTGCTTTAAAGTTTTTAATGAAACCAGCACTTAAAATTTCAGGGCTCTTTTCCACTCAGGGTTTACATGACTATATATTGGAAAACGTAATATCAAATAATTCTTTTGAATCTTTTGATGCTGATCTTTTTATCGTTGCAACACAGTTAGATCACTCACGGAAAGTAATTTTCTCTAAGTACAATTATCCTAATCCTGGTCATGATCCAACTGCCCATTACTACACCGACATACCCGTCTCTGAGGCAGTAACAGCTTCGATGAGTGTTCCGCCTTTTTATTCGCCTTATCCTGTAAAAAATAAACATACTAATCAGACTGATTATTATATTGATGGTGAGATTAGAGAAACACTCTCAACTCACGTAGCAATAGATAATGGTTGTGATTATATAATCTCTAGCTGGACTCACACTCCATATCACTATCATGATGAGATTGGGTCATTAATCAATTACGGCTTACCTGCAATTTGTGTCCAAGCAATTTACCTTATGATTCAAAAGAAGATTGTAGGTGCAAGAGCTCGAAGATTAGCTGCTCATGATATCATTGATACAGTTAATTCTTACATGAGATCAAATAAATTTGATGAAACACATAGAAGGCATATTACTTCTATACTTGAGAGAAAACTAAATTATAAATCAAATGTCCATCTAATTGATATTTATCCTAAGCACGAAAATTTCGATATATTTTTCACAAATTCTTTTTCTCTCAATCCAAAGAAGACTTCTCTCTTAATGAAGCAGGGATATAAGAGAACATTGGAAATTTTCAAAAATCATGAATTCGAAGCATAACCGCGTCATTGTTTGCCCAAAGGCAAACTATTAGACGCGGTGCTAGCTCCCCATGTGCGAAGATAAGAGTCTTCAATAAACTCGAAGACCTTTAGGTCTGAGATGTTTGCAAAGGAGCACGTCGCACGGATTTCGTTTCTTGAATTCTACAAAGCTTATTTAAAAACAAAAAAAGGACTCCAAACGGAGCCCTCTTCATACAACCTAAAATTTTACTCGAATTATAAATCTAGTGGAAGTGATACAGATACAAAGATTTCGTTCGCATCTCTTTCATTATCTCCAGATAACTTCGTAGTTCCTGTGGAAGTAGAATACTCATCAAATGTTAATGATCTATATTCTAGGTTTAACGATACAAAAGGCAGGCCTGTAAATCCTACACCAAGCCCAAATCCACTACCACTAAGTTCATCGCCATCAGCCTCTTCGTAAGTAGAGTTTAAATAGTATGTTGCCCAACCTCTAAGTAAAATTGGCAACTGAACACCTGCAAATAAACCAAAATTTGCCGTATCATATTCTTCATTTGGTGTTCCAGCAGGTGCTTGATCAACATCTCCATCAACTGAACCAATATTGTAATCTATACCTGCCATAAAAGTTAGAAAAGTGTATCCTACTCTAGCTCCTATATTTGCACCTTTTAAACCGTAATCATATTTTTCACCTGAAAGTGTAGTCTCTAATGAACCGACTCTATAACCCGTATAAGGCTCAATCAAGAATCCAGCATTTGCACCAAACATAAAACAAATGGTTACTAATAATTTTTTCATAATATTTCCTCCATAAAGCTTTATCCAAGCTCATCCCACTAACTAATTAACTCTTTACCTATTATATTTTAAGACGCTTTTAACCGAGTTACTAACAACGGCAAATTTTTCCTTTAGATTTGCTCTACTATATATAGAGAATCATTACAGAATGACTGTAAGTATTGCGTTTCATTCTTTCGATAAGTAACTTTAGAATTGAATACACCATTACCTGAGCCAACAACAAAAACCTTATTTGTTAATCCAGTAAGCTCCTTCCCAACTGTACCATCTTTGTCCATAAAAATGACATCTACATTATTACTTTGTCGATAGACAGACATATCACCTAGAAACTCTGTTGCACTTTTTGACAGATTAAACTGTATTATACACTCACTAGAATTCTCATCTAAGTTAAAAAGCTTCATTACATAGTCTACATATTCACGAGATGGCAGAACAACCTTCTTACTTCTGTTAACACCTACATATATTGTATCGGATCTCTCTATTTTAACATAGCTTCTAAACGTTCTTTCTGTTTCAGGAAAGGGAACACTATAGTTATTAACAGATTTTTTCGTAGAACCAATTTTTGTATTAAACACTGTAATATTCTTGCCTTCTATGTCTAATGGCACATTTTTTAAAGATGTTAAGTGCTCTTCATAAAGACTAAGATTTACATTTTTCTTACCTGTTAATTCAGGAATATCATATGTGATTTCGTCCTCAGAAAGATGAATAATTTTTTCTGTGACTTCACCTTTTAAATTCATAATTTGCAGTAACTGATTACCAGGTGTGACATTCATGTAAAATTCATATCGATAAGAAGATCCTGCATCTGTAATATTTAGATTTTTGTTAAGTAGAACCTTACTCCCATATTTGCTCTCTAATTGAGTAGAGTCCACATTCTCCGTTAACTCAATCAATAAATGTACTCCACTCCCTTCATCAACTTGTTCTTGTGATAAAAGCCTGGAAACTTTTTCATATCCCATTGTAGGAATGACCATCAAATCATCACTTGATACGGCTAATTCAAAATTTACTGGATAGATACCACTGGATGCAAGTCTGCCTTTAAATGTCGAGAAACCTACTCTTCCTATTGGGATTTCTACAGTCCCATCACCAAAATCACTTAAACGTTCGTTAAAATTATAATAAGGCGTAATTTCGAAATTTGTTAATTTTTCTTTTTTCTTATTCAAGTAGAACGCATCAACTTCAATACCGAACGTAGAGCCAGTCTTTTTTTCATAAGCAGCCGATAGTAATTTTGTATAATCTGTATAGGATTCTGGTTTACCTGACCTTATAGCAGGTACTTTCAGCGCTGAAGCCAGAATCTTTTGAGAAGCTTTATTAACTTCAGGTTTAGCCTTTTTAGGCTTCGTTGCTTTTTTCTTTTTGCCGTATGAATAAAATACTAAATCATCATTCTTTTTCGGCACATTGCCTGATTTAATTATTCCCTTACTTCTCTTTATAGGTGCCGCTGCTGCTGTTCTAATGACATCACTTCTAAAAGAATATCCAGCAACTTTTTCGAGATCAAACTCAAAAATTTTAGTGTTAAATTTTTTACCCACAACTACGAGATGATCACTTCTTGAAAATTGAGCGAAAGTTAAACTAGAAATTATAAAAGATAAAAGAAATAAACAAAGTTTCATAACTCCATTATCCTATATAAAGGATAGCATTTCAGATAGGAAACATCTTCCTGACCCAGAGTGTCGCTACTCCATCCACATACGATCGATGCCTACATCATAACTAAATGTATTACGTAATTTATTGATTCTCTTAGAATGACCATAGTAATTATATTTACTAGTAAACATAAATATAGCTGGAACATCGTTAGCAATTTCTTTGTAAATTTCTCGTAAAATCTTCTTTCTTTCAATGAGATCACTTACAATTCTTTGTTCACTGATTAACTTATCAACTTTTGTATTGGCGTAATGAATATAGTTATGTCCACTTTGACCAATCGATTCACTATGCCATACACTTTTTGGATCCCAAAGATACGTACTTCCAGTATTAAAATGAGCAACTTCAAATTTTCTTTCGTATAAATTTCTTATGAAAGAATTCCACTCAAGGTGTTTTATGTTCACTTTAACTCCAACCTTCTTTGCATCTTCCTGAAATATAGTTAAGAACTTTTGATATGAAAGACTTGGAGAGATAATAGTGAACTCGAGTTGATGCTTTTTACCTTCAATGGTTTTATCAAGTACTTTATCACCATCTGAATCTTCCCAACCTTCTTCTTTTAATAAACTAATCGCCTTTTTAGGAGAATACTCAATCTCAGGAATGCTAGAATCTGCAAACGGTGAACTAGGATGTGTTGGCCCCGACACTAGCTCTGACTGGTTATACAAAAACTTTTCAACCATCAACTTGCGATTAACTAAATGAGTAAGTGCAATCCTAGTTTTCCTACTAGTAAACCTTGGATCCTTTAAATTCAGTCCTAAAACACTAAAACCTTTAGGCTCATTATTCTTATATTGAACTTTAAAATATTTTTTACCCCATTGATCTCCAACAGCTTCTTTTACATAAGATTTACTATTCATAGCTGTGTAATCTAAGTCACCCATTCTTAACATCTGTAACGATTGCGTACTATCTCTTGTAAACTTCATAACTATATTATTGAAGTTAAACTCTTTTTTAAAATAACTATCTTTATAGCCCCACCAGTTATCATTTCTTTTTAATTTTATACTCTTTCGACGATTGAAATTTACGAAATGATATGGACCACTACCTAGTATTTCTGAACTTAATTTTATCTTAGGATTTTCATAAATATGCTTAGGAAGGATAAACATTTCTAAACTAATCATATCTAAATTTTTAAAGTAATTATCCTTAGCATAAAATTTGATAGTGTTTTTATTAATTACCTTAGCTCTAACAATATTTTCTAGATAGCCTTTTAACGAAGTAACCTTATATTTATTCTTAGGATCTTTTATGGCATCGAATGTGAATTTAACATCTTCTACAGTTAATGGTTTTCCATCATGCCATTTTGCTGTACTTCGTAAGACAAAGGTAAACTCTTTATTATCCTTTGAAACCGACCACGATTTGGCTAAATAAGGCTTAAACTCATATGTCTCAATATCTCTAACCAATAATGTCTCAAAAACTCTTTTGTGAACAAGATAAGCGTACATATCTACAGAAGTAAAAGGATTAAGTGTTGGTGGTGCGACTCTTAAATTGTATTTAAAAGTTTTTGCTTCTACAGTGGTCGTATATAAAGCAAGGAAGCAAGCAATGATAAAATATATATATTTCATGGTTATCCCTTTTAATGAATAAACTAAAATATATAAATATTGTCGATTTATTTTTCCAAAACTGCAAAAAAAAAGGATCACCTAAGTGAGCCCTTCTTATAAAAATAATTTTTTGAAAATTACTTAGTTCTCTTAGCTAACTGAATACGAAGTTGAGCTCTTTCAGCTTTTCTTCTGTATTTTACAAGTTCGTCATCAGATAGAGTTTGTTGAAGTTTCTCTTGTGCATTCTTAAGAGAAAGCTCAGCTCTTTCAGCGTCTACTTCATGACATTCTTCAGAAGTATTTGAAAGGATTGTAACTTTATCGTTTAGAACTTTACAAATACCAACAGTAACTAAAAAGTTTCTATCAGGATCATCTGCACCACCTAAGATAGTCACAAGACCTGTCTCAAGTTTCTCAACGACGTGTGTATGATCCTTCATAACTTCAATTTGACCCTTCTCCGTAGGAATAACAATGTTCTCAGCTGGGATTCCCTTAGCTACAACTTTGTTTGGAGTCAAAATATCTACTGTAAAGTTATTCATATAAATTTTCCTGTTTAAATCCAGTCGGAGAGCTTATGTTTGCGAGGCGCGCTAACGCTTGCTTACTGTCTCCGACGGCAGAAACCTTACGGTTTCAGTATTAAGAGTTAGCCTCTTTCTTCATTGCATCCCACTTCTCGTAAACCATATCTAGGTTACCAACAAGGTAGAAAGCTTGCTCAGGTACTTCATCACACTCACCAGCCAGGATAGCTTTGAATGCTTTAATAGTGTCATTCATATCAACGAATTGACCTTTAATACCTGTAAACTGCTCAGCAACGAAGAATGGTTGAGAAAGGAATTTCTCAATCTTTCTTGCTCTAGCAACAAGTGATTTATCTTCTTCAGAAAGTTCATCCATACCAAGAATTGCAATGATATCTTGTAATTCTTTATATCTTTGAAGAACCTCTTGAACAGATCTTGCAGTATTGTAATGCTCTTCTCCAAGAATCGCTGGAGAAAGAATTGTAGATGAAGACGTTAGAGGGTCAACAGCTGGGTAAATACCTTTTTCAGCAATTGATCTTGAAAGTTCTGTAGTCGCATCTAAGTGAGCAAATGTAGTTGCAGGAGCTGGATCCGTATAGTCATCCGCAGGAACGTAAACAGCCTGAATAGATGTAATAGAACCATCTTTAGTTGAAGTAATACGCTCTTGCATAGCACCCATTTCTGTACCAAGAGTTGGTTGATAACCAACGGCAGAAGGGATACGTCCAAGAAGGGCAGAAACCTCTGAACCTGCTTGAGTAAAACGGAAGATATTATCAACGAAGAAAAGAACGTCTTGTTTTTCTTCATCTCTAAAATATTCAGCAAGTGATAGACCTGTTAGTGCTACTCTAGCTCTTGCACCTGGTGGCTCGTTCATCTGACCATATACAAGTGCTGTTTTATCAATAACTCCAGATTCCTTCATTTCATAATAAAGGTCGTTACCTTCTCTTGTTCTTTCACCAACACCAGCGAATACTGAGAAACCACCGTGTTGAGTAGCAATGTTATTGATAAGCTCCATAATAAGAACTGTTTTACCAACACCAGCTCCACCAAATAGACCAATCTTTCCACCTTTTAAGTAAGGTGCAAGAAGGTCGATAACTTTAATTCCAGTAAAGAATGGCTCTAGCTTTGTCGACTGAACTTCAAAAGAAGGAGCTTCTCTGTGGATATCATATGATTTTGTATTACCAATTTCACCAGCATCATCAATAGCTTCACCAACAACGTTGATAATTCTACCAAGACACTCTCTACCTACAGGTGCTTGAATTGGTTTTTCAGTATCGATAACTTTTTGACCTCTAGCTAAACCTTCAGTTCCATCCATGGCAATTGTTCTAACCATGTTGTCACCTAAGTGAGTAGCAACCTCTAGTACAAGGTTCCATTCTTTATCGTTAATGTTCTTGTTCGTAACTTTAAGCGCGTTGTAAATCGCAGGAAGTTTACCGTCAGTAAACTCAACGTCAACAACTGGCCCCATAACCTGACGAATAATTCCTCTAGCTTCAGACATTTTATTGCTCCTTAACCGTTAAGAGATTCCGCACCAGAAACAACTTCAATTAGTTCAGTTGTAATAGCCGCTTGTCTTAACTTATTCATTTTTAATGTTAAACTTCTGATTGCTTCCTCGCAGTTTCCAACAGCACTGTCCATCGCTGTCATTCTCGATCCGTGCTCAGCTGCAACAGCATCTAAAAGAGCTGTCCACATTGTGCTGATATATGCTTCAGGAATAAGATCATTTAAAATAGCCTCTGGTGATGGCTCATATTTAAAGTCGAACGGATAATCTTTTTGTAGTTCTTCTTTAACTGATTCATCAAGTGACATTGGTAAAACTTGTTTTACTGTCGGGTCAACTTGAATTGCCGAAACAAAGACATTATATGCAATATGTACTTTTCCTACTTCACCACTGCTAAACATTCTTGAAAGTTCGCGAGAGATCTTTTGAATTTCTTCAAATGATGGTTCAGTTTTCTCAAAGAAATACTCTTCACCAAAGTTAACATCTTTTGCAGTAAGCTCTCTAACCTTTTTACCGATATAGAAAACTTTTAAGTTGTCACCTTTCTCTTCTGCAAACTTCTTAACTGATTTAGCAAGTTGAGAGTTGTAACCACCACAAAGACCTTTATTTGAAGAAATAACAAGTAGCACTTCATGCTGACTTTCATTTTCTTCAAGAAAGTTATGTGAGTAGTCCTGTACTAATGCAGAAATTGTTTTAATTGTATCTTCTAGCTCTAAAGCATAAGGACGAGCACTTTGAATAGCTTGCTGAGCTCTATTAAGCTTAGCAGCTGATACAAGTTTCATTGCACTTGTAATCTTCAAAGTATTCTTAGTACTTTTAATTTTCTTTTTTAAGTCCTTAATATTTGCCATATGGCCTCACTATCCTAGTAGTTACGAATTAATATCTACTTGAAACAAATTCGTTAATAATACCAGTAAGCTTAGTACCGTTATCATCTGAAACAGCCTTCGCTTCTCTAATTGAGTTCATTAAATCACCATGTGAAGTGTTTAGGTGATCAAGAAGATCTCTTTCACATTCTTTAATTTTCTCAACAGGAACTTTATCAAAAAGTCCTTTTGTACCAGCGTAAATTACTGCAACCTGATCGATAACATCAAATGGGTCATACTGATCTTGCTTAAGCAATTCAACAAGTCTCTCACCTTTTGATAATTGCTTTTGAGTAGCTTCATCAAGGTCAGATCCAAAAGCAGCAAAGGCAGCAAGTTCTCTAAACTGAGCAAGGTCAAGTCTAAGAGTACCAGCAACTTTCTTCATCGCTTTAACTTGTGCAGAACCACCAACTCTTGATACCGAAATACCAACGTTAACCGCTGGTCTGATACCAGAGTTAAATAAGTCACCTTCTAGGAAGATCTGACCGTCAGTAATCGAAATAACGTTAGTTGGAATATATGCAGAAACGTCACCTTCTTGAGTTTCAATAATTGGAAGAGCAGTTAATGAACCAGAACCTTCCGCATCAGATAGCTTAGCAGCTCTTTCTAATAATCTTGAGTGACAGTAGAATACGTCCCCTGGGAATGCTTCACGCCCTGGAGGTCTTCTTAGAAGAAGTGAAAGTTGTCTATATGCTTGAGCTTGCTTCGTTAAATCGTCATAAACGATAACAGCATGCTTTCCATTATCTCTATAGTACTCACCCATTGTACAACCAGTGTATGGAGCAAGATACTGAAGTGGAGCAGATGAAGATGCAGTCGCCGAAACGATAACTGTATAATCTAGAGCACCAGCTTCTTTAAGTTTCTGTTGTACTTGTCTTACTGTTGATTGCTTTTGTCCAACAGCTACGTAAATACAAACAACATCTTTACCTTTTTGGTTGATGATAGTGTCGATTGCAACAGCAGTTTTACCTGTCTTTCTATCACCAATAATAAGCTCTCTTTGCCCTCTACCAATTGGGATCATAGCATCGATAGCTTTGATACCTGTTTGAAGTGGCTCGTGAACAGATTTTCTAGCAAGAATACCTGGAGCTTTAATTTCAACTTTTCTAGTCTCATTTGAGCTAATATCACCGTTACCGTCAATTGGTTGTCCAATAGCATCTACAACTCTACCTAAAAGAGCGTCACCAACTGGAACCTCAACGATTTTTTCTGTTCTTTTAACTGTAGAACCTTCAACGATTTGTGGATCATCACCAAGAACTGCAACACCAACGTTGTTAGTTTCAAGGTTAAGAACCATACCTTTAGTACCTGTTGCAAATTCAACAAGCTCACCCGCCATAGCGTTTTTAAGACCGAATACACGAGCAACACCGTCACCAACAGTTAGTACAGTACCCACTTCGTCTACTTGTAGTCTTGTTTCAAAGTTCGCAATACGATCTTTGATAATACTCGTAATTTCTTCTGGATTCATTGACATTATTTACCTCTGCCTAAGTTAGCCATTGTTTATAATTGACTCTTTAAAATTATCTAATTGTTTATCAAGTGAAGCGTCTAGTTGATAATCTTCAACTGTAACTCTAACACCTGCTGAAATTTTTTCGTTCTTTACGTATTTTAATTGTGGATTCAGACCAAGCTTTTCTTTGAGAAAGCTTTGAATCTTAGAAACATACTCATCATTCAATGAATCAGCACTTCCTTCGATTGTTCCTCTCATAAATCCTTTTTTGTGGTCATCTATAACTACGACCTCTTTAAAGATTAATGGAAGAATTCCAAATCTCTTTTCTTCTAATAAGAAGTTTAAAAAAGAAGTTACTATTGGAGAAAGCCCAAGCTTCTTAATAACTTCTGTTAAAACAGTTGATTTTTCTTCAACAGTGAATGACTCAAGAAAAAGTAAATTTTCAAGATCATTACTTTGATTGATTACTTCAGTTAACTTGATTAGGTCATCAGCAACATTAACGTTGTTTTGTTCACCTAATTCAAAAATAGCTTTAGCATAAGCGCGTGCTACACTCTTTTCTTTCATTGCCTACCCTTAAAAAAACTAGATGTTCTTTAATAGTTTTTCAGTAGTTTTGCTTCCAAGTCCTGCATCACCCTGAATTTTATTTTTTGTGATTGAAATCACTTCATCCAAAAGTGATTCATTAAGATGTCTAATCATAGAATTCTTTTCACTCTCTAATTTGTGTTCAGAATCCTTAGTCGCCTTCGCAACTGCAGCTTCCATCTCTTTTAAGTAAGATTCTTCAAAGTTAGCTGCATCTGTTTTAGCACTTTCGATAATTTTTTCACATTCGCTAGAAACGTTATTCATTTTTTCTTGATAAGACTCAAGTTTAAGTTGTGCTTCTTTATCTCTTTTTTGAGCTAGGTCAACAAGTTCTTTAATCTTAACTGCGTTTTCTTCAAAGTGTCTTTTAATGACAGGCTTTAGCTTCCAAAACAAAAAAGCAAAAATTAAAATAAAGTTACCAGCAGGAACAGCTAGATCAGCAATTGATCCACTACCTTTACCAGCAGCTAATGTTATTGATTGTAAAAGAATGAGTAGTAATACCTTCATTATTCTTCCTATCTATTATTCAAACTATAATGTTTGTTATTGAACTATTTTATTAACAAGCTCATCTGATAAACCTTGAGCTTGTGTCATTATATTTTTCTTTTTCTCTTCTAGTTCAGTTTCAAAAACTGACTTCTTATCGTTTAAATCTTTTTCTAAAGTTGTCTCATGTTCTTTTAATTTTTTGTTTTCTCGAGAGATAACTTCATCTTTCTTTGTAGAAATTATTTTAAAAGCTTCGCCTCTAGCCTCTTCAATTTTAGACTTATATTCAGCAGCAACTTTTTCTGCTTCATTAATTTTTTTATCAGCACCACTTTCCATTCTAGTTGTGTTGTCTTCTCTTAATTCTAGAACCTCTTGTAGGTTGTTTAAGAATAAATTTCTTAATACAAAATAGAGAATTGTAACTAGTGCAAATTGAATAAAAAATGAACTATCGATCTGAAGTGAGTCTAATACTATTTGAATAGTGCCCATTTACTATAAACCTCGGTAAAAATTGAATTTTTTGTACACTAATAAATATTCTCCTGGCATTACTTCGTCAAGGAATCTTTGAGATATCAGAACAATTTCGAGATGTTATACATCGCACAAGGCGCATCCTGTTCAAACTAAAATTATCGGAGTTTTGTTTTTCTATAAAATTTAGTGGAAATGTTGAGTGTAGATCGTATTAAACAGCTCTGTGCTTTAAATGATATCGTGGAACTCAAGAAACGACTTTAGTGCCACGTGCTCTTGTGCAAACATCTCAGACCTGAAGGTCTTCGTGTTTAAAGAACTACTCCCATACAGGCATTGAGAGCAAACGCAGCGTCATAACTTGCCTTTGGCAAGTTGCCGCGGCGTTAATCGTGCATTTTAGTTGTACCGTGGAAGATAACGCCATCTTCAACAACTAATGATGGCGTCGTGATTTGACCTTCGAATCTTGCAGGCTTAACAATCTCAACACGAGAAGTTGCTTTTATATTACCTTTAACGACACCTGAAATAACTATGATGTCTGCAATAATGTCAGCATTTACAACTGCGGCCTCAGAAACA
>CAWUIU010000017.1:0-19067 GCA_963922285.1 uncultured Oligoflexia bacterium
CTCGATAGGGTCTCGTTGATGTCATGGCATCAAAGGTGTCTGCAATTAAAATGATCCTTGAATACAGTGGAATTTCTTCTCCTTTTAGACCCTCTGGATAACCTCTTCCATCAAATCTCTCATGGTGTAATTTAGCATATGTTGCGATGTCCTTAAAAAATTCAAATTCATTGAGTATTTCAGCGCTAATTTCAGGGTGTGACTTCATCTGCATAAATTCATCTTCATCAAGACGTGTAGGCTTATTTAAAACACTATCTAAAATTCCTATTTTTCCGATATCGTGAAATAATGCCGAAAGTTCAAGATCATAAAGCTCTTTTTCATTTAAATTTAGCTCTTTCCCTAGTATTACACTGTAGAAAGCAACTCTTAGGCTATGTCCATAGGTATAGTCGTCTTTTGCTTTTAATGCCTTGAGCATCATGTTTGTACTCATCTCAAGGACATCTTTAAGTTCACTATGCCTCTTTTCTTGAAGCTTGTTACTTAAATCAAGAATGTTGTTTTTGTTCTTCATAAGCTACCTTGCTAGTCGGATATTATTTTCCCTATCATTACTTTTACGGTTTCTGATTGATTAACTTTAGGTTTAGTTTGGAATTAATGATTTTGGTCATAGTTTGTGATAAAATTGTCCAATAAATTGAATGTTAAAAAGTTACTAGGAAAAGAATGCAAATACAGTATAAAGAAGAAAGTTACTCAGAGGATGAGCTTAGGTACTTAGAAGAATTGTTTTTTAATCCAGCCGGAGAAGATATTGAGCTAAAAAAAATTAAAGACTTTGACTATAGTGTTGATAAGATAATACCTTATTCAGATGGTCAACAATTGGTCGACTTGAGTAAAGTCGGGTCCTTCTTTTTAACTTACGATTCAGATAAGACTGAGAAAATTGATGAAATTGAAAAAATAGGTAAGTCGAACTTTAATTGTTTAGGAATTATAGATCTCACCAGGCCTGTTGGATTAAACATACCTTTTATCAGCTCTTTTATTTTAAATAAAACAGTTGTGGCTACTCAAAAGTCGCTATTAAAAAGACTGAATGGAGTTATGCAATCTGTTCTGGGACAACTTCAAAGAGTGAAGGGATTACATCAAAAAATGGTTCCAGTGAGAAATGAAGTTATTCGAGGTATTAATATAAATTCTCGCTTTTGTGCTGGAACATCCTCAGGTGGAGAGTTTTTTGAGTTTTTTAAAAGTGGTCACAATCTTTGGTTGTTTTCACTTAATGCAACATCTTATATTACAATAGGATCTTTTTTGAGTTTGGTAGAGATTTGGAGAGACAATCAATCTTTAACTAAAGAGTTTGTTATAGATTCATTAAAGTCCCATATAGAAGAGTTTGAGGGATTAGGAGAACTATCATTGTTTATCGGACAAATCGATTTAATCTCCCATGACGCATCTATTGTAAATATTGGTAGTCATGAGTTACTAGGTAAAACTAAAGTTGTCGCTCCAAGAAATGAATTGTCTTATCCTAATAAGGACTTAGAATTCAAAGAAATAAATTTTCGATTAGATAAGGGGGAAAGATTTATATTACTTTCTCCTGGCTTTTTTAAGAATAGTGGAGATAAGTTGAATAATGAGAGCTATTATCATTTTATAAAATCTCATTGGATAGAGTCTAATGACTTAATTCAAGAAATTACATTTCAGACTAAGAAGAAATACAATGACTTAGACTTTTTACCTTATGATCAAACAGTTCTTACAATAGAGGTTGAAAAAAATGCAATATCTAAAGTTTAAAATAATTGTTTCTATATTTTCTGTTAATCTAGTCTTGGCCTTTGCTGGGTCTGAGTGTTTTGATAAAAACTATAAAATAAGTATTACACATAAGTCAGCTCCTTTTGGTCTATTGTCTAAGACTATTGCTGTTGAAAAAAATAAATGTGCAATTTCAGTATCTCACAATAGTTTGAAGTATAAGAATATATCTTGGAAGATAGATGTCTGTCGAAAGCCGATTCATATCAAGGAAACAACGGGATCAATAAGTGTTATTCGTAAAATTGGTGCCTGCTCAACAGTAAAAAACAAATTCTGTTCTGAATATCTTACTCTAAAAAAAGTCATTGAGGATGATGGTCTTATCTTTGCTGAAGGAGACAAGTCTGACCTAAACAGTGATCATGGTAAAATGTATTGCACATATTTATTATTAAATAAATATTTAGATGAGAGTTTAGTCTTTAATTCTGGTACTAATTATGACTATCTAACAAGAAGTATAAAACCAAAAGATAGTACTTTGGAACAATTAAATGTCGTTGATGAAGATGCAGGATTTGGTGAATTTTAAGAATGACAAAAGTTCATAATACAAAAAAAGCTCCCAGAAGGAGCTTTTTTTTATATTCTTTTAAAAGCTTGATCAAGATCGTTTAATAAATCATCAATATGTTCAATACCAACAGAAATTCTGATGAGGTTATCATGAATACCTAATTCTTCTCTTGTTGCCTTAGGGACAGAAGCATGTGTCATTATAGCGGGATGCTCAATAAGACTTTCAACACCACCGAGGCTCTCTGCCAGTGCAAACATTTTGACTGAAGATAGAAACTTTCTACTCTTTTTAAGATCACCTTTAAGAAAGAATGTTATCATCCCACCAAAACCACTCATTTGAGACTTCGCGATCTTATGCTGGGGATGGCTTTTGAGTCCAGGGTAAATGACTTTATCAACTTTTGGATGAGTTTCTAAATATTTGGCAACTTTCTTAGCATTTTTCTCATGCTCAGCCATTCTGATAGCGAGGGTTTTAATTCCTCTGAGTACAAGCCATGAATCAAAAGGTGATTGAGAAGGACCAATTGAGTTTTGAAGAGTCCAAAGTTTATCGTAGAACTTTTTATCATTTAGCATGACACATCCACCAACAACATCTGAGTGGCCATTAATAAACTTCGTCATTGAATGAAGGACAACATCTGCACCTAAATCTAATGGATTTTGGAAGATAGGACTCATAAATGTATTATCAACGACTGATTTTGCTTTGTGCTTTTTACATAGAGCAGTTACTTTTTTCAAATCAGTGATTTTAAGCATAGGATTAGTTGGAGTCTCTAACCAAACCAAGTTTGGCTTATGCTCTTTAATTGCTTCTTCTACTTTCTTAACATCTGTAGTGTCGACAAAGATAAAGTTGTGAAGACTATTAAAAACAGTTGTAAATAATCTATATGTACCTCCATACACATCATCACCACAAATAACTGTCGAGTTCTTTGGAAGTGCATGCATGATGAGCATTTCACAAGACAATCCACTCGAAGTTACAAGAGCGTATTTTGCATTTTCAAGGCCGGCGAGATTGTCTTCAAGTCTAGTTCTTGTCGGATTATGCGATCTTGAATATTCATAACCTTTATGAACACCAGGACTTGATTGAACAAATGTTGATGTTTGAAAAATAGGAGGCATTATTGCACCTGTTTCTTTATCTGGTTCTCCTCCAACATGGATTACTTTTGAAGATTTATGTAATTTAAGTGCTTCCTTTTTTTTCATTAAAAACTACCTTGTTTTGACATGTATTGTAGAACGTCAATTTCAGTTAAGATATCGACCAACTTATTGTTGTCCATGATAAGGGCAACTTCTTTCTTTAGAAGCGCATCAGCGACTGTTTCTAGTAATTCATTCTTATCGACGACACGATATTTATTTGTGAAAGCAAGAGAAATATTATCATCTCTTTTAAACTCACCCATTAATACAGGTTTTACGAGGTTATTCTCTGAAACGAGGCCAACAATAGTTCCGTCTTTGTTGAGAACTGGAAGTTGAGAAATTCCTTTGCTCTCCATTATATCGACAGCTTCTCCAACAGTTGACGTATTTTCAACAGTATGAATACTTCCATTTTTTCCAATAGATGTTAGAACTTCATTAATCTGTACATTGAATGAAGAATCAAGATAACCATTATCGCTCATCCAATCATCGTTATAAATTTTTGATGCATATCGATTTCCTGAATCGTGTAGAAGCACGAGGATTTTTTTAGGCTCTCTAAGAGTCTTTGCATATTTAAGTGCTCCTACAATTGCACCACCTGCAGATCCTCCGGCATAAATACCTTCTTCTTTTAATAGCTTTCTTGTCATTAGAAAGCTTTCTTTATCACCAATGATGACCCAGTCATCTATATTGTCAAAGTCATAGTTTTCAGGAATAAAGTCTTCTCCAACACCTTCAAGAACGTAACTGTGCGCTTCAGCCATTTCACCAGTCTTTGCGTAGTGAGCAACAATTGACCCAACACAGTCAATTCCAACAATTTGCACATCAGGCATCTTTTCTTTAAAGAACCTACCGCAACCTGAGATCGTACCACCTGTTCCTACTGTCGCCATAAAGACATCAAAGTCACCTTGTGTTTGTTCAAACATTTCCGGTGCTGTCCAAGTATAATGAGTCATTCTGTTATGAAGGTTATCATATTGATTTACGTAGAATGAGTTTGGAATTGTTTCCGCAAGTCTTTTTGATACACTATAATATGACCTAGGGTCATCTGGCTCAACATTAGTAGGGCAAACGACAACTTTAGCTCCAAATGCTCTTAAGTTGTCAATTTTCTCTTTCGATTGCTTGTCAGCAAGAACAAAAATACATTTATATCCATGAACGGCTGCCCACATAGCAAGGCCAACGCCAGTATTTCCAGAGGTACCTTCAATTATTGTTCCACCTGGTTTAAGAGTTCCTTCTTTGACAGCCTGATCGAGCATATATGCTCCAATTCTGTCTTTTGTTGATCCCCCTGGGTTCATGTATTCAAGTTTGACATAAATTTCTGAATCTATATCTTTAGTAATGTGATTAAGTTTTACAATTGGAGTTCCTCCAATTGCATCAACTACATTTGCTCTAGCACCTTTCATCATGTTGCTAATCCTTTTTTAACTTATCTATTTCTACTGCAGCTGCTATCGCTGATAGTCGAGCTACAATTGAGTAAACTGCTTCTTTAGCTTTGTGATCTTGATCTTGTCTTATCTCACTAATACAAAATTTCTTAAAGACCATACCTTTAGAGTTAAGGTTTTCATGGGCTTGTCTTTGAGTATTCGCTCGCATAAAGCCACCAACACTTTTCCCTCCAACGAGGTAAATAGTTACTTCTGCAGGCATGTTATCATACTTTAATACAGTATCGACACCTTCTTGAACGATCACAGAACTAAATTTTATTTTATTTTTGCCAATATCCATTTTATTTCGAGATTTTCTATTTAGATTTAAAATTTCTTCTCCTGAAGAAACAACCGAAATTCCCATACCGTATGTACCTTGATCTCCTTTGACAAAAACCTTTGCGTTAGGACTTCTGTCGATAATACCGTCAACAGCATGTGCTATCTTTTCAAGACCACTTTTTTCATTGAAGTTAACGTCTTTAACTTTTTCAAAATTAGCTTGGAGTAGATTAGAGTCAATATCAAACTTTTTACAAAAGTCTTCTAAAACTTCTTTGTAGTAAATGAAATGGTTAGCTTTTGATCTCGCATACCAACCAGCTTTAGGAGAAGGGTGTATCCTTGTCTTTAAACTTTCAAATGGAAGGTCGATTCTTTCAGATTGATCATTATTCATAATGACAAAGTCTAACGCTTCGTTTTTGATTACTATTGATCCATTATCAATTTTGGCTAAATGTATTTCAACATCAAAATGACTGAAGCTTTCTAGGTTTAATAGATCACATGAGTCTATAAAGAGCTCCTTGTCGAAACTTATGAATTCAACCTTTTCAAAACCAGCATCTTGAACAGCCTTCTTAAGATACATTAAATTATCAAGATAGAATTTGTTCTTAGTGTGGGACTCAATAAGTATTCCGATATTCTTTACTTCTGAAGATAATTTATTAATAAAGGAGTCGAATTGCTCACTTGCAGCTTGTAGATCAAGCATACACAAATTGTTGAAACCGGCAGGGTAGAGATTGTTATCAACTGGAGCAATTTTACTATCGCTCTCTCTAATGTCGACACTAGTGTATAATGGTAATTCCTTGTTTGAGCCAAGGGAGTCAATGTAGTTGTTAACCTCATTCCAATTCTTGGTGATAAATTTTTCTAATTCAATTAAATTTGAGATCATGTATACCTCTTTTGTTTTATGTTCCAACTCGTTAAAATATATTGGACCTGTTGAATTGGAGTAGATGAAAAAACCTCAGGAAACTCTAAAAAATTAACGCTATATTTTTTTGCAGTGTCTTTAACAATTTTATCTTGTGAAAGAATCTTCTCTTTAAGTTTTATGAGTGTTATGTCCTCTGGAGACCAGCTTTCAATATAGCTATTCCAACTTCTGTTAATAATTAAGTGAGTGTCATCTTTTCTAAATTCGTTAATCGACTTCAGAAGACTTTCTGCGTCATTTGCTTTTATTTGGTCTGCAGAGCTGACGAGATACCATGTTGAGGTTGAGGTATTTAGTAAATAGTCTTCAACTTTGATAGCTTTGATAAATTTTTCTCTGTGTTGATAAAGTAGATGAACTGCTTCAATAAATTCATTAACAAAGCCTTTTCCTGTAACTTTTTCGAGTAGGTTAAGTAGCTTATCAACACCAGTAGAAAAGATTTTTGAAAAGAGTCTCTGCGGCTTATTTTTTTTGCCAATATAGTTAAAGATCTCCGCAAAGTTTTTATCAAAGAAATGATTGATTTTTTTAGCCGAGTTCAAAAAATCAAGAAAGTGCTGTCCAGGAGGAGTGTCGAGAATGATAACATCATAGGTATCTTTCTTAATATGATAATCGAGCTCAAGGACTGCAGAGATTTCACTCATTCCACCGTAAGGCTTTGATAGAGTTGAAATAATATCATTATCATTTTTGCCAACAATACGATTAAATGTTCTCTTAGGTGAGAGTAGAAGACCATTGAGTTGACCAGTAATTTCTTCTTTGGAAAATTGAGTTAGATCGACTGTTTGAACAGTACCTAGTTCGTCGTCCGAAAGGTCAAGGACCTGTTTAAGTCTTTTGGCCGGATCAATTGTAATTATAAGTACTTTTTCACCCTTTAGAGCTAAATCAACTCCTCTTGAAACTGATACAGTAGTTTTTCCAACACCACCAGTACCGCAAAAAATCTCAATTTTCTTTGCCATAAAGATTCCAAAATACTAATTTAACTTTCAAAAGATTCTACGCAAAAGTTTTAAGTTTTTCCTTAATATTATTTACGAGCTCTAAGGGGGATTTGTCCAGGAACATTGGGAGTACATATTTAAATTTATTAGAATTTTGATTAATGATTTGCCGCTCTGCGCTCAGCTTTTTTTGTAAAAAGTCAGGAAGAGATTCAGCCTTACTACTTTGATCAATATCCTCATTGTGAATGATAGAATTATTCAATATCCATTTAATTTCTTGCAAATTATGGGAGGTAATTTTATTTACAAGCTCTTTTCCCTCTTCAATGGCCAATTCCGTTGGAATACTAAGCACCCAACACTCAACATCATCAGAAGTAATAAATTTAAGCATTCTCTCAATATCTTTTACAAGAGCTCCAGATTTAAATATTTTTTGAAAGTTGCCTGGAGACTCTAGAATAGTAAGAATGTGACCAGAAGAAGGAGCATCAACAACTAAAATTGAATCGTGATTATCTTCAATATAATCAATGATATGGCCGAAAGTAATCATATTACCAAGAGCAGGCACCATATCAAAAAGCGCTTTGAAAAAAGGAGCACCTACAACCCATTTGGCAAGTGTCTTGCTTTTAATTTTTCTTGAAACATACTCTACTGTCGACTCAATCAAGGGTAGGCGTAGCTCTTCAAGCCCTAATTCCTTTAAAAGAGTTTGATCAACAGGGTGCTCAAAAGAATTAATAAGTACTTTTTTATCAGAGCTATCTTTTAAATAAGAAGCCAAAGCAAAGGAGGATAGTGTTTTCCCAACGCCACCTTTGCCAGTAACGATGTAAAGCTTCTTTTTAGTCATTAATTAAACTTATAAAAGACTGTTAAGAGTAGCTTGTAATAAGACCCTTCAACTTCTGGCTGAGTCTCTTGGGAAACGTCAAAAGGGTTGTGAAGAGCACCTAGGAAGCCAACCTTTACATTCTTGTTTAGATCAAGCTCAGCACCAGCACCAAAATGATAACCAAAAGTAAGTTTAGATTTAGATTCAACGATTTCGCCGTTAATTTCTCTTTTTTGCTTAGGATTATAGAAACCAAAGCCTCCAGTCGCGTAAGGAGAAAAAGCATCAAAATTAAACATCTTAGCTTTTATTCCCAAAGCAAGACCAGCAATGGTTGTCTTTTGCTCCAGATACTTATGTGTCGAGTAGTGAAAGTTTGCAAGAAAATCAAAAGAATGACTTGCGGCATACTCATAAAATAGTTCTGCGGTAATTTTATCTTCTCCAGTATCAGAGAAGTCACTTTGAAGAAATGTTTGACCAACACCAATACCAATTGAATGGTACTTAGTTGAAGTTCCTGTCATTCTAGCAACTTCGTCAACTTTGTTTTCAACCTTCTTGCTTTGTTTGCCAGAAGTAAGTTGTTTAATTGATTGCGAATATACAGGGCTAGAAACAAAACCTGCGACTATTAAAGTCGCAGGAATTATATTTTTAAAAAAATTTGGCTTTCGCACCTAACTTTCCTTTGAAATAGAGATTGACTTACGTCCTCTATATTAGTTCAAAGTACTTGTAGTTTCAATACCAGTGTTAAGACTAGTATTTAAAGTGTTATAGTTGTTAAGAACAGCTTCTTCAACAACTGGAGTTGTCGTTTCAATACCTTCAACACCTCTGATGTATCCTGTAAAAGTACCTTCTTCAGATCTGATAACTCTTTTAAGAAGATCTACATCTTTAGCAGCTGTAGACTTTTTCTCTTGATCAAATAGAAGTTGAATTTGAGTCATGTAAGTGATGTCATTCTTAGTCTTGTTATCAATTACTTGAATTTCGTGACCTTCTCTAATAATTTGAGCAATTTCCTCAAGAGTCACATAGCAGCTTTGGTGAGTATCATAAAGCTTTCTGTTTTGGTACCTTTTGATAATTCTAACATCATTCATCATTTTTCCCCTATTGGTTAATTGAGTTCTCTCAATGTGGTTTCCAATTTTTTCCACGCCATTGTTTAACACATTGTGCCTAAGATAAAACCCTTTATGTACAATTTTCATGTCAGCGCGTAATTCTTTTATTTTCAATTACTTAAATAGCTTTAAATGAAAAGAGTTTCTTTGGCACTCAGCGTTTTCAAACTTGAGTCAATGAATTAGCAGTTCTTGACTTTGAATGTCAAGCAAATCGGGATAAAATTTATGCATTGTGGTTAAAAAAATAAAATCTTAACAAAATATCAGTTATTTACATGTTTTTGTTTGTGATTTGTGCTTCGAGTCTATGCTGAGGTAAAATATACCTAGAATGCGAGATAAATAGGCCTAGCCTTTAAGAATCTATCTGGATGGGTCGAAAAACTGTTATCGAGGTTTAATACCTCCCAGTTGGAAAGGATAGCGCATGCAAAAAGTCTCAACACTAATTATTCTTGCTCTGCTCATGATTTCTTGTTCAGGTAAGGTAAAACTTAAGAAAGATTTGGAAATGACTAAGGCGGACTTTCAGGTAAGGCCAGTGATCACAAATCAAACAATTGAGCAAAACCTAAAGGAGTCTGTAAGGGTCGCTAAGGATAAAGGGCCTGCAGCAGTTGAGTTCATGGCAAGTGATTTATTTCTCAAAGGGAATGATGCCTCACTAAACGGCGACTCAGCATTATCAGCATTAATCTTTAAGTATATTGTTAAACTAAGACCAGAGAATATCTTCCTAAGAAAAAAGTATGCTGTTGAGCTCATAAAGAATGGGAATTTGCAGGATGCTAAGAATCAATTATTTTTTCTGATTGAAAAAGGTGATAAGGAATTAGTTTCAAAGGCAAAATTATTATTAGCGGGTGTTTATACAGCACTTAAAGAAGAAAGTGATTCGATAAAAATATACGAAGAGATTGTTTACTCTGGCAGTGAGCAGCACTTTGAAGCATGTATATTCTTATCTAAGGCTTACGCGAAAAAAGAAAAGTACAATAGTGCTTTTGATGTCTTAAATAAGTGTGAAAAGAAAGATAAAGAAAATAAACCTAGTTATCGTTACTATAAAGCGAGAATATACTTTGAGCAGGGTAATAAGAAAGCCGCTCAAAAGTCATTAGTAAGAGCACTTAAAGCAAGTGAGAGTCACTTTCAGTCGGTTCTTCTCCTGGGACATATTTATGAACAAGATGATAAAGAAGAAAAGGCTTTAAAAGTTTATAAGAGTTTCTTAAAAAATAATCCCGAAAACTATCCGGTCTTAACAAGATATGTGAATCTTCTGTTTGCTAGAAGTGAAATGAAAACAGTTATACCTTACCTGGAAAAACTAGTAGAGCTAGACCCTGAAAATTTAAATTTAAAAGTAAGAGTAGGTGTTCTTTACACTGAAGCAAATAGAATCAATGAGGCAAAGAGTATATTTGAAGAGATTTTAACGAAGATTCCAAATGCATCTGACAAAGTTTTGTACTATCTAGCATCTCTTTATCAGCACACTGAAGATCATGAAGATGCTATCAAGTATTATGGAATGATAACTGCTGAGAGTCCTCTATATTTTGACGGTAATTTGCAAATTGCTAAAATTTTAAACTTTTTGGCATTAAGAGATACTTTTACTGGTGGCAAAAAAGGAGAGAGAAGATTTAAGAGCTTTATTGCAGCTAAAGAAAAAAGAGGTGATTTAAATGTTGAGCTCAATGTTATCTTAGCTGAGTATTTTGAGTCACTTGATAGGCCTAATGATGCTATAAGAGTTTTGGAATCATTAAAAGACGATAAGAAATTTACAAGAGCACATCAGTATCGTTTAGCAATACTTTATGAGCAGACTAAGAATTATAAAATGTCTGATGCTATCATGCTTGGGATGCTTGACGAGAATCCGGATAATGCAGATGCTCTAAACTTTCTAGGATATTCAATGCTGGAAAGAGGTAGTGATATTGAGCAGGCATATAAGTTTATAAATAAAGCAATTTCACTGAAACCGAATGACTCGACTATAAAAGATTCTCTAGGATGGTATTATTATAAGAAGGGAGAGTATAAAAAAGCTTATCGTGAAATAAAAGAAGCTTGGCAGAATCTGCAGGATGATGTTGTTGTCACAAAGCATCTTGCACTAGTCTATAGAGCTATGAAAAAATACGATAAAGCAAAAGAGTACTATGTTGAAGCTCTAAAAAATGTGGAGTCAGTATCAGAGAGAGAAGAAGTATTAAAAGAGCTAGAGAGCTTAGAGAATTTAAGATTGCCTGCTTCTCAGTAGTCTTCCTCCTTTTTAGTTCATGTTCTCGTCTTCAAAATAAGAGCCAAAATACGAATCAATTATTTGAAGGTATAGCGGCTTCCTTCTGTTCAGACGCAAGGGGAGTGGGTAGAATTAAGACTACCGAAGATTCAAATCAGTTCTCCTTTTCTTCAATTCTTACAGACAATTTAAGTCTCGCAATTGATATTCCTTTTAAGGGAGAAGAGACTCTTATTTTCCATCCTGAAAAGCCAAAGGGATCTATTTATAGAAAAACAAAAGCAAGTCTTCGGTTAGAACAGGGCGAACTTCGACCGAAAGAGTTCTCACAATTTGTAAAAGAAGCGGCTCTATTTTTTGAACTGCTGTCTCGCGTAAAGACTTCATCTTGTTCTCAAGAAAAGTGTCAATTTGGAACTGTTTCCGAGGGAAATGGTAGGTTAATAGTTAAAAAAGAATTGAATTCTAAAGTAAACTTACAGTTATCATTTGTAGATTCTCGCCCAGACTTTTTCAAGAGAATTTCAATGGGCCTTTCTAGAAGGGGAGTTGAAGAGTCTCTTGTAAAAATAGATTTAAAAATAAAAGACTGTGCGCAATAATACTATGCGTCTTTCAATATCCTTTTGTTCTAGAATTTCTTTTTGATTTTATATATAGTCTTATTGTTTATTTTCCATGTGTTTAAGAATATGAAACGTATTAATACGCTTTCTTATTGAACATTATGGCTGAATGTTGATAACTTTCAGAAATAAAATTTTAATTTAAATTCTATAAGAATTAAAACTACAAAAAGGGATGAATGAAATGAAATTAGTTGCATTACTTGCATCAGCAGTTGTTCTTTTATCTTCATGTACTAAGAAAGTAGACATGAAAGAAAAGGTTCTAAATCTTGCTGTTACTTCAGAAGTTAAAGGGATGGACCCAATCTATTCAAATGACCGTTACTCTTCAAACGAAGTAGCGAGAATTTATGAAGGTCTTTTAGAGTATCACTATCTAAAAAGACCATACACTCTCGTTCCAAATTTAGCTGAATCTATGCCAACAGTTTCTGCTGATGGTCTGACTTATACTTTTAAAATTAAGAAAGGTGTTGTTTTTCAAGATAATAAAGCTTTTAAAGATGGTAAAGGTAGAGAGCTTACGGCTGAAGACTTTGTTTATTCTATTAAAAGATTAGCTGATCCAAAACTTCAAGGTCTTGGGTGGTGGTTACTATCAGGAAAAGTGAAGGGTCTAGACGAGTGGAGAGAGAGAAACTCATCAAAAGATAAAGTTGATTACACTGAAGAAGTAGAAGGCTTGAAGGCAACAGATAAGTATACTTTACAGTTTAAACTTACGAAGCAATTTCCACAGTTCTTATACTCTCTAGCAATGCCATTTACATTTGCAGTTGCAAAAGAAGTAGTTGATTTCTACGGAAAAGAATTTCTTAATAACCCAGTTGGAACAGGTCCATTCATGCTTAAAGATGGAGTATTCAAGCAAAGTGCAAAAAGGTTTGAATATGTAAAAAACCCAAGCTTTAGAGAGAAGAAGTTCCCTAAAGAATCTTCTGAAGAGTTTAAGTCGATGCTTTCTGATGCTGGTAAGACTCTTCCACTTGTTGATAAATTAGTTATACAAATTATTAAAGAAGATCAGCCAAGATGGTTAAACTTCTTAAAAGGTAAAGTCGATTATATTACAGTTCCAAAAGATAACTTCGAAACTGCAATTACTCCTGATAAAGGATTATCTGATGAGCTTTCTAAAAAAGGAATTTCTCTTTTAATCTCTCCATCTTTAGACGTTACGTACACAGCGTTTAACCATGATGTAAAATTATTACAAAATGTAGACCTTAGAAGAGCAATGGCACTTGCTTATGATGCTAATGAAATGAATAAGCTTTTCTATTCGAACACTGCTCTTCCTGCTCAGTCAGTAATTCCTCCAGGGATTGCTGGTTACATGAAGGACTTCAAATCGCCTTACAGAGAAAAGAATTTAGCAAAAGCAAAAGAACTCCTTGCTAAGGCTGGTTATCCAAATGGACAAGGCCTTCCAGAGATTACTTACGATTGCCCAAGCTCTTCAACTTCTAGACAGATCGGAGAGTTATTTAAGAAGCAAATGGCTGAAATTGGTGTAAATGTTAAAGTTGTGCAAAACACTTGGCCTGAGCTACAAAAGAAGATTACTAAACGTCAGGTAATGCTATACGGTATTGCTTGGGGTGCTGATTACCCAGATGCAGAAAACTTTTTACAGCTTCTATACGGACCTAACAGAGCGCCTGGAGCTAATGGGTCTGGTTATGATAACCCTGAGTTTAATAGTCTATTTGCCAAGGCTGCAATCATGCAAGATAGCCCAGAGAGAACTGCTATTTATGAAAAATTAAATAGAATGGCCGCTGATCAAGCACCTTGGATCTATGGCGTGCATCGTCAAAATTTTACTATCAAGCACTCATGGCTAAAGAATTATATGGCAACGGACTTTGAGGCAGGTCAAGCACAGTATTTAAATGTTGATCTTGAAGAAAAGAAAAAGACAGTTACAAATTTATAAGATATAAATAGTCTATTAAGGTTATTTATTGCCCAGGCGCAGCATTTGCTGCGCCTCTTTAATTTTTAAGCACAATACTTTTTTAGGAGTACAAGTGAATATTTGGTCATATGTAATCAGAAGATTACTTTATACTATTCCAATCATACTTGGGGTTTGTTTGATTATTTTTGTGATTTTCAACCTCTCTGGATATGATCCTGCTCAAATTCAATTAGGAAAGCATGCGACAGCTAAGCAAATTGCTGAGGTTAGAGCTGAGCTTGGATTAGATAGACCACTTATTCAACAATATTTTGATATTGTTAAGTCTGCTTTTACTTTTGACTTTGGAAGATCATGGGCTTCGAAACAAAATATTATGGACATGGTGGCGGAAGGTGCAATTCCATCTCTGACAATTACGTTTCCTGCCTTTGTTATCTCTACATTTTTATCATTGATGTTGTCTGTTATCGTCGCATTTTTTAGAGGTACATTTTTAGATAAATCAATTGTTATTAAATGTGTTGGAATGATGAGTATTCCTTCACTTGCTTACATTCTTTTTTTCCAGTACTTCTTTGCATATAAATTAGGCTGGTTTGAAATTTCTGGATATGAGCATGGTTTTCCCTACTTCGTCCCGTATGTAATATTGCCAATTTTAATTATGGTGATCATTAGTTTAGGTCCTGACTTAAGATACTTTAGAACAGTTATATTAGATGATATCTATCAGGACTATGTTCGAACTGCTAGAGCGAAGGGTTTAACTGAAAAAATTGTTCTTCTTAAACATGTTCTCAAAAACTCAATGATCCCAATTATTACTTATGTTGTTATTCAGCTTCCATTTTTAATTCTAGGTACGATTTTGATAGAAAGTTTCTTTTCAATACCTGGGCTTGGTGGACTTATTGTAAAGGCCGTCTTTGATAATGATTTTCCTGTTATTAAAGCAATGACTATTTTATCAGCATTAGCTTATGTAATTTTCACAGTCATAACCGACATTCTGTATACTGTTGTCGATCCAAGAGTAAGATTAAAGTAAAGGTTAATATATGGAACAAACATCTAAGTCACTTTGGCAACATGCATGGGAATCTTTAAGAAGAGATAAAGCAGCTGTTTTTTCGATGACAGTTATTAGTTTTTACGTGCTGATTGCATTTTTAACGTTAACTGGAATTATAGCAGCGGACTGGGGTAAAGAAGTTGCTGGCTCTTACACGGCTCCTGGCTCAGAAGCACTTTTTGGGACAGATATTTTTGGTCGAAGTGTTGTTTTAAAAACGATTAAGGGTGTTGAAATGGCGATTGGTATCGGCCTTGTGACTGCTTTGATATCAACTGTTATTGGTGTTACCTTTGGTATTACTGCTGGATATTTTGGTGGAAAGGTTGATGAAATCATAGTTTGGTTTTACACATCACTTTCATCAATTCCTTATATCATGTTACTTTTTGCAGTTATTATGGTTCTTGGAAAAGGGACGACATCTTTATTCCTAGCACTTGGTATAACTTCTTGGCCACCATTATGTCGTCTCGTAAGAGGTGAGGTTATGAGACATAAGGAGAGAGAATATGTTCAGGCAGCTGCTGCACTAGGTGCTGGTCATAGAAGAAGAATGTTCAAGCATATTCTACCTAATATTTTTCATATTGTTATTATTCAATTCTCTTTAAGATTCCAAACCGCAATTAAGTCAGAAGTTATTCTTTCTTACCTAGGACTTGGTGTACAAGGTGTGCCTTCTTGGGGAACGATGATCGATGACGCAAAACTTGAACTTGCGCGTGGAGTTTGGTGGCAGCTAGGTGCAGCGACTTTGGCTATGTTTATCTTAGTTCTAGCTCTAAATCTCCTTGGGGATGCTTTAAGAGATGCGCTAGACCCTAAGCTAAAAGGTAAAGCCTAACTAATCATTCACACTATATTCAATCTCATTCGGATTTTTTACTGGGCATAGTTCAAGTTTTAAATTAATTGTGTCATTAATACAGACTAGTTCCATATGTAATGAGCTGATAAACTTTCGCATTTCTCGATAGCTATTATGACTTTGAAAGGCTTTTTCGACATTCTCCATTTCTGTTTTGATTGAAGCATTGATAAAACCAGGTTCTTGATTGAGCTCAATCATAATAACATTGTTTTTAAATCTAACTTCTTCCAGAAGTATGGAGAAAATAATTGAAATTTGTCCCCAAGGAATAAGTGATGTATCTGATGTATTGTCTTTGATTTGAAGCTCAGTTTTATGACCCAAAAAGTAAGTAAAAGCATTACTTATAGAGTCAACTCCTTCTTTTCCTATAAGGTGAGCATTTGAATGTAACATGCTTGTAGGAAACTTTTCTAAATAGCTTTCAAGATTTGTAAGTCGATTTAAAAATCTAGTTTCCTCGACAAAGTATTCTTTGGTAACAATTTCAATTGTATTCAGATAAGTTGAATAATTTTTTAATATTTCATTAAAGTAATTTAACTTTTTTGAGTTTAAAAACAAGTAACCAGTTATCGCACTAGATTCTAGCTTCATTGATAAGCCACTTTTGAGTCCCATCTTACTAAGTAACTCGATACTCTTCTGAACAGGTTTATTATTATCTTCATAGCTTTTTAAGATATCATTTATATTTCCAAAAGTTCTTATTCCTCCTTTGGAAACTGTTTGCAGACTACTTTCTGGACTTACAAAACATGAATAGTTTTGATTCATTAAGTTTTCACCCTCACTTGTCGCAGAAGAAATAATTTGAATTTTATTTGAGAGTGGAAGCTGTAGTGCAATGCATATGCGATCGACTTCTTTAAGCGTTGAAACTTGACGTATTACTGATAAGAGCTTTTTAGCAAATTCTTCCTTGTTAACTCGACCGAGGATTACTTCATTTCTAAAGTTTAGCAGTCTCGTAATGTGATATCCCATATCAGTATCGATATCGTTTAGCTTTGAGCCACTAAGAGCATTATATAAATATACTGAGTCCATAAATTTCCTTTTGTTAATGATAAAACAAGCGAGTCTATCGATACAAGAGTTATATATGTATAAATTTGATTAAATTTGTTGAGTTGGCTCGTAGTAACAATTAGTTATTTGCGTTTTCCGACTACTTTACTCAAGTCTATTCTTCTAATTATCTCTGACAGCTCACCGAAAAGTTACTTTAGAGAAGGTCTCATTTTGCCTTCGAAGGAATACTTAAGTGGTTGAAATTGAGTTTGACTTAGAGAAGATTAAGTCAGATAAAATTCTTATTGGTGATGTAATTTGGCATAAAAAGTCGGGACGAATTGTGGTTGGCCATTGTGGTGATCTTGCAAATTTAACATTGCTTTCAAAGCTTGCAAAGAATGGATCAGTTCTTTCGCTTTCTAGTCATGCAAATTTTGACTTGATAAATTTATTAACTAAAGAATTTTTAAAGTTAAAAAATGCTGAAAGTGAGCGTGAGAGAGTCAGGTCGCGTAAAATAATTTTACAAGAATTTGCAGATGTCTTTGTAAATGCAACAAAGAAGGGAAGTTTTATTGATTGGTGGATAGTTTGTTATCGTTCTTTTAATAATCTTCCGTTGGGAATTGAAGATTACGTCTCTAGTAATAGTCTCGACTTGTACCGAAGAGCAATTGGCTTAGGAACTTTCTCAGTATTGTTTGCTCTAGCATATGGATATATGAATTATAAATTTTTACAAGATATATACAATGGTATGTTTGTGTGTGATCTTGAAGTTTTAGATCCTGCAAGTTTTAAAAAATATTATTTTGATAAGCTTGAAGAGTCACGCACATCAACAATCGTTAGTACTCTATCAGAATATTTTAAAGAGAATAAATTGCAAATTAAAGAATTCTTAAAAAAGTGTGAAATCGAAAATGAAGAAGTATATCATTTGATTAAGTACCATCATGAAAGACCAGAGAGTTCTCAAGGTCCTTTTGGGATCTCTGAAAATGAGTCTCATGATCTTATTCAAGCAACAACTTTAGCCTATCGATTAACTAGCTTGGAAAGAGTTTTAAATTTAGAAAACGATGCGAAAGGTTTTCTTGCAAGCAGGTTCAAAAAGCTCGATCGATATATAAGGTTGAAACAGTTGTTTGAAATAGAATTTAAAGGACAAGAGTAAATTGGTAATTGAGAAAAAAGTAAACATTCTCTGCTTAGTAGAAGAGTCTAGAAAAGACCTTTTAAAAGGATTTTTGTCTGAAGATGGAGTGAATCTTTTTTTCGAAGATAATGAACAAATTAATGTTGTAATTACTGAGGGGGGATATGAAGGAGATGTTGATAAAGTTCTATACATATCTAGTGATGAAAGACTATTCCCTAGAATTGCACCTGAATTAATTAATTACCAAGTTACACAAGTTGCAATAAAACGATTTTGTGGTCTAAATTCTTCTATACACCTTGATAGTCTAAATGATGGAGAATTACGTTCATTCAAAATCTCTGATCCATTTTCCATTGGTTATTATCAAGATAATTTCTCATCAGCTTTATATAAAAGAGGCTTAGATTATAGTAAAGGCGTACAATTATATCGATCAATTCTTGACTGGATACAAGAACAATTTTCTCGTTTTCCGATTGATGTAGATTTTGTAGTAAGTGAAGATATGTTCGCTTTACAGATTCATTTCTCAATAAATAGTTTGACTGTAAGCAGAGAGGACATTGAGTCTTATTTAAAGACTTTGGATTCAACTATTATTGATGTTTATTATTTAAATAGTACGAGAAGATTTGTTGTTTCAGTTGCGTACTTATCTGATCGAAGTGAAAAGGGACTTGTGTTTTCTTTTCCTCAAAAATTTGAAGATCTTTCAGAGAGTCTATTAAAAGACAATTCTCGTTCACATTTAGCTCTAGAAAAAGAGGATGTGAAATACAAAGATAATTCTTCTTTATCAATAACTGCTCTTATTAAGGATGTTATCTCTTTCTTAAAAGGAAGAAGGAGAGAAGTAGAAGAATTCGAATTTGATATAGAGATCAATAATTATCATGAGAAAGAAGAGTTGAGTCGTCTTGATTCTAAGGATGTCGAATTTATTAAAAAGGCTGTGTTGAGTGACTCAAGCACTTTGCAAGAAGATGTCATATCAACAG
>CAWUIU010000018.1:0-19019 GCA_963922285.1 uncultured Oligoflexia bacterium
GGAAGTCCCAGTATTCAAATGGACCATAGAAAGTCCAGTTTGGTCCACGGAGGAAGGTACCGACGACAATGAGGTACATCCATAGAACTAACCATCCGTATAAGAAACCCCACATAGCAATTGGTCTTTCTTTAATCGTAAAGTAACCATTACCTTTAGGGTTAGTATCAAGATAGGGAATCGCAATTAAACCAACAAGAATGATACCTGGGAGAACAACACCGGCCATCCAAGGATCAAAGTAAACAAGCATTTCTTGAAGACCAAGGAAATACCAAGGTGCCTTTGCTGGGTTAGGAGCCCAAGTTGGGTTAGCAGGCTCTTCAAGAGGAGCTTTAAAGATAACAGCCCAAACAACAAGGAATACTGTACAACCAATCATACACATTAATTCTGTGTAAACTAGGTTAGGCCATACCCATACTTTTTCTCTGTTCTCAGGTAGGCCTTCAATTGGCCCAAGCCCTTCATCTAGTCGATTATCATTTTGAGCAGCTCTATATAAAGAGTACCAAGTTAACCATGCAATAAGGACGATAATAATGTTAATAGGAATATTATCCGGCCATAAAATAATTGCTCTAAAGTTAGCGTCTAAACAAAACCAAAATGCTACTGGTAATGATGCTACTGCAGCAGCGATACCAAACTTCTTAGTTCCAATAACTCTGTAATACTTCATCATTAAAATAAAGAGTACCGTCGTAATTGGAAACGAGTAAATCGGATCGGCTAGCTGGTTAATAAGTTCTTTCATTATTCTCTATCCTAAAGTTTCTTAATTAAAATCCATCTTATAATGGTGCTGAAATACCACCGTCTTTTCTAACTCTCCAAAAGTGAACCGCAATAAGCGTTCCAACAACAAGTGGAATAAATACACAATGAAGAATATAAAAACGAAGTAGCGCTGGCTCGCCAACAAAACGACCTGCAAGAAGCTGGAACCTAACATCGTTTTTGTCAGAAACAAGAACGAAGTCTCCAATTTGTGCAAGTGCGGCACCTGGACCACCGTGACCTAAGAATGGAGTTGCTTTTGCCATATTTGAACCAACGGCAATCGCCCAAATCGCTAGCTGATCCCAAGGAAGTAGGTAACCAGTAAACGAAAGCAGCAGTGTTAACACTAAAAGGATAACACCAACACCCCAGTTAAACTCTCTAGGTGGTTTATAAGAACCAGTCATAAAAACACGGAACATGTGAAGCCAAACAGTAATAACCATGGCGTGTGCTCCCCATCTATGAATCTCTCTCATAATTCCTAAAGGCACGTGTTCTTTAAGAGCAATAATATCATTATATGCATACTCAGCAGTTGGTCTGTAATAGAACATTAATAAAAGTCCAGTTACAGTAAGTGCTAAGAAAATAAAGAAAGTAAGTCCACCCATACACCAAGTGTATCCAAGTTGAACCCCTGACTTCTTTAACTTAATCGGGTGTAAGTGAAGGAATACGTTTCCAGCAACTACTGCAGCTCTGTTTCTTGCATTTGTTGGTGGACCGTGACGGAAGATCGACTTCCATACCTGTGTTTCTCTAATGTAATCAGCAACGCCTCTTTTTGACATTTCTATCTACCTCTATGAATTAAACATTAATGAATGAATTAGGGTGACTCCATTGACCTTTTTCGTAACGATAAACCTTAGTTTTATCAACTTTGATCGAACCGTTTGGAGTCAATGATATTGCAAATCTTTCAAGTGGTCTAGGTGCTGGACCTTCAAAGTTAATACCACTCATATAAAAACCAGATCCATGACATGGACACTTAAATTTAAGTTCAGCTGGTAGCCAGTTTGGAACACAACCAAGGTGAGTACAGATATTTGAGAAAGCAACAAGTTTACCTTCCTGCTTAACCATCCATACACCATATTGGTTCTTCCATCTTTCGTCGACACCTTCTTCATAGTCATTTGGAAAACCAGCAATGAAATCCATTTCCGGTTCGAAAACTACGTTAGGATAACTGAAACGAAAGGCTAAGCTTGCTAGACCTGCAATCGCAGAAGTAAAAGCAACCCAACCAACTGTTACAAAACTAAAAAATTCTCTTCTGTTTAGTTGAACTCTCTCTTGAGACATTTTCTCAAATCCTTTTTCAATATATGAAAACAAAAGATCCTATTTCCATAGAATCAAAAAACTATAATTATGTTTGGGGCATGTTAATTATACTCCCAAATATACACAATTCAAGCTACTTAATCATTATATTTTTGTGTGATACTTGTATCACTATTTGAGCGAATCGATAACTTCTTTCGCTCTTCCTTTCACTCTTAAATCTTCTTCGCTCTGCAGCATTCTGTCTAAAAGAGTTTTAACTCTTGTCCAACTCTCTTTCTCAACAGCATTTATTACGTTTATTTTTAAAGCTCTTATTTGCTCAACAGTTAAAGAGCCCCCATGAGACTTACTGTTAAGGCTTAAGATCTCAGATATTACCGGCAGCGCAGCTTCGTTACGGTAGTAAATTAGACCCGTAGCAGCAGCATATCTAATCCCAAATCCATCACCACTCTTAGACAACTTCTGGAGTTTCTGCTCTGCGCCTTCAACTCTATGTGTCGCTAAAGCCAAAGCCGAAGCTTGTACTAAAGCATGGTCGTCATTGCCTAGCAATGAAATTACTTTAGACCAATCAAAACCATCAACTTTATCAATATTGCCAAGGCTGACGATGGCATGAAATTTAATGTCTTTATTGTCTTCCTCAATTCCCTTCTTGAGAATTTTTAAAGATCTTGGATCATTTAACGCGCCTGCAGCAACAACGATAAAGTCTTTTGTTCTAAAATCAATAGTATTTGAATAGACCTGGTCGAGATTATCAATGAGCCATGGAATTTCTTCAGCAGGAATTTTTTTTGCGGAAATTAATTTAGACAATTCGAGTGCAGCAACCCACTTATTCCCAAAAGTCTTTGATTGCATTTCGCGTACAAGATCTTTATAAGACTGCTCACTTGAAATCATTTTGGTTACACCAAAAATGACCAAAGCCCCAACTAGTACAATTGCAATAGGAACAACAAGTGACCCAACAAAAGGATTCTCTAATATTTTCTTATCAATTTTATTTGCTCCAGAAGGAACACTGTTATTACCATCTGACATGATGACTATTAACCTTTTTGAAATTATTTATGTAGCTCTCACTTAATTAGCAGATCTACATTTGTATGACAATTGAAATAGGATAGGCAAAGCTAATATAAAGCCCCAATAACCTAGAAACAAACTAGATTTTTGTAAGCGCAAAGTATATAAGAACCTACAAGGTTTACAGGTCTATCATTTAAATAGGATGAATTTATATGGCATTTTTACTACGTGGATTGATTTTGATCATGTTCATCAGCATACTTCTAACGACAGGTGTCGCACATGGCTGGTTTGATGTTGGATTGAGTCATATACAAATTGCTATCCCAGCTTTTCTCTACACTATTTTTGCCCAGGCCTTTGTCATGTTCTATTTTATTGGCGTGAGTCGACTAACAGATAATATTCATCTTATCATTTCTACTGAAACAAATTTAAATGAATTATTTGAAGAGCCACCAGAAGATCTCACTCCTTATAAAGATAAAGTTAAGAAATTCGTTTACGACTCAACACTTGCAAAAAGACAAACAATTCCTTGGACAATTTTAATGTTAATTCTTGGGATGATTGCATTTTTACTAGGTGGGGCGCACGACACTGGAATGGTCAAGATTACGACTCACTCTGGTGTTGTTTATGGATTCTTTGCTGCGATGACAATCGGCTTCTTTAGACAATGGTGGTATTTAGGAAAAGCACATATCTTATTAAGAAAAGTAAAAACTCTTTTTTCTATTCCTGACGGGCAAATGTAAACAGAGTTACTTACTTAACGATTGATATTTCTTTATGTAATTATCAAGAGATTTATTCATTTCTACATCTTTAACAGTTCTTTTAAAAGAGTCTGCAACTGCTTCGCCTAAGCTGTACATATCAGTAAGACATTCAGCTAACTGCTCTACTTCGTAACAAAAGCTTAGCATTTCTCTTTGAATTGGACTTGTATTACTTCCACCGATGCTAACGACATACTGAGATACATTACCAAGAACTCGTACTTCACTACTATAAGCATTACCAGCAAGGTCTTTTTCTCCCTTACCAACTAGATAACTCAGAGCCTGACAACCAACCATTTTATTAACAGCTTCCTTAGTCGCTTGTTTTTTCAAAGTAGAATGATTATCAATTATTTCTTCTTTTACATTTTCAATGAAGTCCTCGTATTCAGAGTGAAATGGAGAATAAAGTACCTTGCTTATAAAATCTCCTACGTCTGAAACACTAGGAGCTGTACTTACTCCTAACTCCCTCATCTGCTCGCAAGATCTTTTTTGCTCTTTTATTTGATCATAAACAACTTTGGCATCATCGGATCCAAAGCTCCAACCATCACTATAGTTACTAATATGTAGAGCTGCATTTAGTATTCTGTTAAAAGTATTATCATCAGTAGCAAAAACATTATCTACTAATATTTGATAATAAGAATAAATTTTTTGATCCTTAATTAAGTCTAAAAATCTTTCTTTGGTTAATAAATCATTCTCATCTTTTATTAAGTTAAACTTCTTTTTATTAACATAGATCCTTTTCATAAGAAGATCTTTATATCCAAATTTTAAGACGAGATTTCTATCTTTAAGAATGTAATGATCATTTTGTTTTTTAAACTTAAGCGTTGGATTTTTTATATTGTGATCGGCAACAAAGTCTGTGAGCTTAGAATTATAATAAACAAGAGCGTCTAATGATAGCTGAGTATATAGTTTACCACGAATCTCATCAATTTTCTCAAAAGCGAACGAAGAAAACACCAATATAGATACAAGAAAATATCTCATGATTATCTTATCGAAAAAACAACTCCAATAGTTTAATTGGTGGACACTGAACTGAAATTTCGGATACTTACAATATATCTAAATTAAATCGACTTAACCCAAATAAAGACCTTATTCTTTCCTTTAGGGTTACGTCTTGTTCGTGTACGAGACTCGTAAATAACTGAAGCTTCAACCTCTTGGACCTTTGTCATGAATTCCTTAAGAACATTTCGAGGAACATAGAGATTATAATAAAAGCCGCCAGGAACAGACAATCCAGGCTTAACATTATCGACTTGAGTTACTTTATACTTCTCAATTAAATCAGCCAACTTCTTACGAGATGAATTCGTATCAGAAGACTTCATCATTACTCGATACACTTTTGTATTTCCATAGCGACTATCACGGTAGCCTAGACGGCCAGTATTTTCTTCATATTCAGACTTCTCAATATCTGCAACATCAAAGTCTTTTGGTAGCCCCTCAACCGATGCAAGAATAACTTCCGACTCAACCCCTTCTCTTTCAGTATCTTCGAGCGACTCTCCAAGAAAGTTTTCAGAATCATCAACATTTTCGATATCTTCAATATCTAGGGCAAAGTTATTTTGGTTTTCTGTTAAAGACTTATCAGCTTCAACAAACCTTAGCCCCTGATCTTCCCAGCGAAACTGTGGTTCATATATACTTACTTCCTCAGAAAGTAACTTCTCATATCGAGAATTTAAATATTCAATTGCCCACACTAAGAAGAACGAAAAGCAACATACGGCCACTGCTTTAGAAAACTTTTCTAACAACTTCATTAAGTCGTCTCTATTTTTTAACTTACTCAGACTCTTATTTTTAAGCGTGAAGTCCTTCTTCATCTGGTGATTAAGCTTTTTCCAATTTTCATAAAGGGTAACCTCCATACCCTTCATAATTTCATCTTCATCACTTCCAGTTAGCTGAAAATCTTCATCTAGTTTTTTTGAGATGTTGTGAAAAGTCATTTCTCTATTTTTTGATAATTTATTAGGAACGATTAAAGAATTTTCAAAATAACGACTCTTTTCTGGAAATTTCTGCGTAAAGAAATCACGTAAAATAATTCCTATAACCTTTTCTTCTAAAAGACTCTCTTTACTGAGCCTCTTGATGGTTAAGCCTTTATTGATAAATACAAAGCATAAAAAACGATCCCTAAGCCATGTAATCCACGAGACAAGGGGACCGACATTTGTTCTTTTCAATAGATAGTTGAAACGATCGGACAAATCATGCAGTTTTAGATCATCCTTAAAAAGAACTTCCCAAAACTCGTCAAAGTCTTTCTCATACTGACCTTGCCAGGTAAGACTTTTATAATTTAGACAAAGCCATTGCTTAAATTGATAAAAGTCACCATCTGTTAGATTTATCTTCTCACTCAAATTATTTTACTCTCTTAATTAAAACTGCAATTCCTTGACCTCCTCCGATACAAGCGGAGGCAATTCCCAAGTCTTTTTCATAATGCTTAAGTTGTCTTGCTAAAGTCGTCGTAATTCTTGTCCCTGATGCACCTAATGGATGGCCAAGAGCAACTGCTCCACCCCAAACGTTTAACTTCTCTTTATCTAGTTTTAAATCAAGAGAACAAGAAAGTGTTTGAGCAGAAAAAGCTTCATTTATTTCAACGAGATCAATTTGATCTAGAGTTAAATTGTTTCTTTCTAAGATTTTTGTAATAGCAGGACTTGGTCCAATCCCCATAATCGTTGGATCGACACCAACGACTTGTCCATCTAGAATTTCAGCAAGTGGAGTTAAGTTATTTTCTTTAACAAACTCTTCACTTGCAATAAGTGCAACAGCTGCACCATCAACAATTCCAGAAGCTGAACCAGGTGTTACAAGACCATCTTTTACAAATGATGATCTCAATTTTTGCATATCTTCAAGGGATGCACCCTCTCTTAAGTGCTCGTCTTTTTCGCAAACACCTCTTTTCAATTCAACAGAGGCGATTTCTCCTTGCAACAATCCATCAGCATATGCTTTTGCGGCTTTCTTATGTGACTCAAGAGAATATTCATCACTTTGCTCTCTTGTAACTTCAAACTTCTTTCCTAAATTCTCCGCTGTAATTCCCATAGGAGTTCCAGCATATTGATCAGTTAAAGCATCAAGTAACATATCAACATTTTTAAGTGATCCATATTTTGTTCCAAATCTAGCTCCATAAGTTAAGTGTGGAACCATTGACATATTTTCAGTACCACCAGCAAGAACACATGCTGCTTCACCTGTCTTTATGAGCCTTGTCGCATCAAGAATTGACTGAATACCCGAGCCACAAAGTCTATTAATCGTGATACCAGGAGTTTCCTCACCTGTCTCAAGCTTAAGAGCAAGGTGACGACCACCATAAATTGTATCCGTTGAAGAAGTTACAACATTCCCTAAAATTACTTGATCGATCTTTTTTGGATCTAAACCCGTCTCTTCTAGTACGGCTTTTCCAGCAATTACAGCCAGATCTACAGGAGTTACGTCTTTTAAAGACCCTCCAAACTTACCAAATGGCGTTCTTTTTCCACTTACTAAAAATACTCTTGAGCCAGTGTTTAAGGACATATTTTCCTCCCTTGAGGTGCGTATTAAATAATAGATACAATATATTATGACGTCAGCATAAGCTCGTCAAAGATAGAGGATTAAATGTCTGGAATTTCACAATTAAAAGCGAATCGATTCAAAGAAGCTGAAAATAAGCGCCATTATTTTGAGTTGAAGAAGCTAAAAAATGAACATAAAAGACAGTTTGAAGTACAAGAGTCGACTCATAAAGCCAATATGAATCAACTAAATAAGACATACTCTTCAAAAATTAAATCTCTTGAAAATGATCTTGAAGTTAAATTAACAGAATTACGTGACAAGCAGAAACTTAGACTTCAAGATGAGAAAGTCAGACTTGAAGAAGAAGTAAATAATCTAAAGCTTACTCATACTGATAAAGTAGAAGAAATCAAAAAATCTCAACAACATGAAGTTGAGAATCTTGTAAGCTCTCATCGCGACACTCTTGATAAAGCTCGTGAAAAATATATGAGAGAAAAAATGAAGTGGGATGCTTAATCCTAACTTATTGGAGTCGTCATGGAAGAAAAAAATCAAGGTATATTTATTAATGGAAAAGGGCAAATCATTGATATGCTCAAGTTCATGACTGCTCCAGAAAGAGCGACCCTTTTAAAAAATATAAAAGCTCGAAATCCGCAACTTGCAAGAGAACTCTATGCCGAAAGTATTTCTTTTGAGACAATCTATTCTCTCGATGAAATTGACCTAGGTTCACTTTTTCAATATATCAAACCAGAGATTATGGGAGTTGCACTTAAGGGTGCAAAAGTAGATTTCCAAAGAAAGTTTCTTTCTCTTGTTCCCAGAGATTATGCTGAAACTGCATATTCTTATATCACAAGAAATCTTGGACAAAATGAGTCACGAGATGTTCAAAGAGCAAAGAAAAGAGTAAGTGACACTATAGTTGCTTTAAACAATAGAGGCCGTGTTACACTTTAACAAGGGAGTGTAAATTATTTTGCGTTTTAACTGATGAATCATCTTCTTAGCAAACCGTTCTACTAATGATTTTTTAATGAACACACAAAAACATATCTTTTTCTTTGACTATAAGGAAGTATTCGGTACCAATTAGACGAATCATTTACGCAACTAATATCAATAATGTTCTTCACCGCCAGATGAGAAAAGTCTCAAAGCATCGCTCTATATTTCCATCAGATGATGCGCTTTTTAAGACTCTCTTTCTGCTCACTCAAGATATCTCAAAGTAATGGCAAATGGCGAAATAGAGATAGAGTGAATTAATCTCTCTGCTATCAATTTGTTTTGAAGATAGAATCAAAATTGATCTCATCTAATATGAAAATGGCCCTCATTATGGGGCCATTTATATATACCTAGTTTTTTTTAAAACTTATTTGATCATTGAAATAGTGTTATTCGATCTCACCACAATTAAGACTGAGCATTTCACTTTTTACAGGCAATCTAATACCTAATGGCCTTTGAGAAATATCTGCACTCATATCTGCAAAAACTTGTGTTGGAAATGTAAAATCGTGTCCTTCAATTAAAAATACATTCAGGGTTCCTTTTCCACCACTTCTGATTCTTAAACCTACGTTATCTAAGCCTTTAACTGGGCGACCAAATTCTGAACCTCTTTTTCCTAAGTCTAAAGTATCAATTTTTTCATATCTTGTGTAGCCAGCTTCACTTACACGTTGGTACACATTACATTTTTGAGTTAACTCTGATGCAAAAGAAGAAACTGAAGCAAATGCAAATAATCCTAACAATAATTCTTTCATAATAATTCCCCTATTCAGTAAACTAATAGTCTTTATCTTTGTATGCATTTGTATAGATAACTTTTGTGATCAAATCAAGTTTGTTTAAAAAATCGAGTAAGAATTATATGTGAAAGAAGTGACAGCTTTGTTAGAATACTGATATAATTTTCATCCATTAGGAAGTTGAGGACTCTATCGAAACACAAAACTCAGGACAGTCTCTAAGTTCCTCTATCTTAAATAATTAAGATGATTATTTATATTTCCCTATGATCTCTTAGAATTCGACGATACTTAGCTTCATCATCTTCAGAGTAGGCTATTCCTTGTTCCGCTAAATCAGCTGAAAGTCTATGTTGAGTTACAAGATCCACACTATCATGAAACCTCTCTGATAAAGTATGCATTAAGAGGTTTATCCACTTTGGAGACTTAGAAATAATTTCTCTGATATCTTTTTTAGGAAGAGGAATAACTTCCGTAAAACTATATGCAATAGCACTCTCATTACACATGTCAGAGTACTCCTTGGCTATTCCAACAAAGTCCGCTTCCTTATTAAAATTGACTGTTACAATCCTTCCGTCATTATCGCGAAGACTTATAATTTCTCCAGACTTAATCAAAAAAATATATTCACATCTTGTACCTTGTTTAAAAAGAACTTCATCTTTTTTAATTGTATAAGTTTCATAAGGAACTATCATTATTCAATACCTCTTTTGTTCATGGACTCAATAAGTGTTCCATACCTAAGCCCAAAAGTTGAAAAATTCAAAGATTCAGCTTTCATATTTTCTATAAAATAATTTGCAATATTTAATCCAGCCTTTAATGTGGTAGCACGTTTACCAATAAAGCCAAATTTTTCAGTTAACTTATTTATTTCTTGCGAAATTAAATGATCACAAAGTCTCTTAAATTCAGTAGGTTCAAGCTTTAAATCATTAACCTTATCAGCATCATAAGTCGTATAATTTTGTAGCATTAGAGCAACTGTCGTCATCGTTCCGGCAACACATATGAATGGTTTTGACATATAGGCTCCAAGATTGCTTGAAGAATATATTTCATCAATTTTTTCTTGAAAAGTACCCTGCTCACTCCAATCTGTACCTCTTGCTGATCCCACAGGTAAAGAAATAGAATCAATTATCTCAAATGGTGAACGATTAACAAGAATAAATTCTGTTGAAGCTCCACCAATGTCCATAATAACAAATTGATCTTCTGATAAATTCGCCATTTCACTAATACCAAGCGCAGTATAAAAAGCCTCTTGTTCACCAGATATAATCTTCACTTTAAGGCCAATATCTTTTTCGACCTTTTCATAGAATTGTTCTGAATTTGTCGCAACTCTTGAAGCTTCAGTTGCCGTCATTATAACTTCATCCAAAGAAACACTTAATCTTTCACATTCTTCACTATACTTAGTTAGAACTTGGAAAGTTGTTTTCATGGCCTCTTCGCTAAACTCTTTTGTTTTATCGATACCTTTACCTAAAGAAGTAATATGAGACTCCTCATGGATAACTTCTCTATTCATATTCATAACAAGAAGAAGACAGCTATTAGAGCCGATATCTATTGATGCACTATTTTTCATTTAAAAAATCTCTAACCTTAGACTCTCTTAATTGCTTAATAACACCATGTTCACAAATAACACCTGTAATATGTCGATGTGAAGTAACATCAAAACTTGGATTATATGCACTACTTCCAATAGGTGCAATTTTTTGTCCAAAGACTTCTGTGATTTCTTCGATAGGTCTCATCTCAATTGGAATCTCATCTCCATGATCCATACTTAAATCAAAAGAACTTGTTGGCGCAACAACATAGAATGGAATATTGTACTCTTTTGCAACAATCGCCAAAGTTGAAGATCCAATTTTGTTAGCAGTATCTCCATTTGCAACAACTCGATCTGCACCAATAAAGATGGCATCGACTTTTCCACTCTTTAACAAATTAGAAAAGGCTCCCTCAACGATTAGATCAAAAGGAATATTTTCAGTCATCATTTCATAAGCTGTTAATCGAGCACCTTGTAAATACGGTCTTGTCTCTGTTGCATATGCATGGTTTAAGCGTCCACTACTATGAGCATGCGAAATAACACCTAAAGCTGTTCCCATCGGTCCACAAGCGAGATAACCTGTATTGCAAATCGTTAACATATTGTACTTTTCTTTATTTAAACTTTTATCAAGTTCAGCAAGAGCAAACTTGGCCATACGCAGGTTATTTTCACCTAATTTAGACATTTGTTTTTGCGCAAAACTAATAAGCCTCTCTAAAGACTCATCTTTGTTTTCTTTATAAATTTTCATACAACGATCTAACTCATAAACAAGGTTAACAGCTGTTGGCCTTGCTTGCTTCAAGTAAACTATGTCTTTTTCAAAGTCACCCTTATTCATTAAAGAGAGAATAGCACCATAAATTGCTGTAAAACCTATAAGAGGTGCTCCACGCACGATCATATTTTTAATCGCATCAAAACACTCTTCTACATTTCTAATGACAACAATTTCTTGGCGATGAGGAAGATATCTTTGGTCTAGAAGTTCTAGATATTCATCCTTCCAAATAAGTGGTGGTATCTTTTCATATTTCATTAAAATAAACCTTTTAACAATTTATCGACTTTCTTGTTTTTTAATAATTTTTTTAGGTTTTTATCTTTTATTTTTTGGATTTGTTTTTTCACTTGCTTCTTAGCTTGTTTTTTCACCTGAGTTTTTGCAGCACTTTTTGCGATCGACCTCAAAGCCTTAGTATAATCAGGCTTCAATGCAAAACCTTTCCCCTTCAACTGCATTGGGAAGCTATTTTTCCCTATTTCTCTCATAAGGTTCTTTTTAAATCTCGGCTTAACTATGACAAGACTCGTTTCAAGAAGACTATCTCCACGAAGTCTTACATTCCCCTTACCATTTAAACTCACTTGATCCTTATCATCAAAGAACTTGAAAGAGCGGATCCCATAATTCTCATTTGTAAATCTTCCATTTAAGGAAAGTTCTTTAAAGCCACCATCTACTTTTATGTCTTTTTTATCTATTTTCTTTGAATACTTTGACAAACTTCCCAAGAAGCCTTCAATTGAGTCCTTTAAATTTACTCTTGTTAGCTTTCCATTGGTAAGTTTAATTTTCACATCAGTATCATACTTAGTGTTTTTGATTGTGCCTTTTATTCTTCCATTTATATTACCGCTAATTCCCTCAACCATCTCTTTTGGTACAAAACTTTTTGCACTCGCAATGTTCAAAGACTGTAGAGAAGTATCAAATTTTGCATTAATTTTCTTATTAACTAAGAACAAGGAGGTTTTATTTGTAATTATACCTGAGTCAATCATTAATCGACTAATATTTAAATCTACTTTTTCTTTTCCCGCTTCTACGTTTAAAAGTCCAGCAACAATGACTTCATTTACATTTATATTTTGAAGATCAACTGTTAAATCAACAGGTAATGGAGATAGTTGTTCAATAGGTTTTGCCACCGTTTCCTTTGGAGCTTTTTCCTCCTTTGCGGGAGCGTTTGTAGTAGTTTCTTCAGTCTTATTTTTATAGACGAACTCAAAGTATTTTTGTGGCGCTACGATATCTCTTACACTTAGTTTGACATCAATTTTTGGTAATTGTTCTGGCTTTATCTGAGTAATATTACCTGGCACAACAACATTTAGCCTACTCTTTCCCTTAAATAACGTCGAATCAATATTAACATTTGTACTCTTATCATTAATCTGACCTGAGACATTATTTGAAATACTAACTCCTGCCTGACTAATTCCAATCGGTTTGTTAATACTAAAGTTTAAAAATGGCTTAATCACTTTTCCTAGTTCTAATTTTCCACCTAATTCAAAGTTCTCATCACCGCTCAACTGAATTGGAAGCTTATTCAAGTCGACCACAATTTCAGCAAGAGATTTAATATTAAGACTCACTTTTAAATCTTCTATTTTTGTCAGTGCCTCACTCTTTGTAATTTTTCCACTAAGCGCTTCTCGCTCCTCCAAAATAACTTTGAAGTCTCCATTCACGTCACCAGACTTTTTCACAGTCATTAAAGTATTAACCTGAAGAGATGAAATATCCCTTTTCAAAGAGGCATTATGAACCTTACGTAGAGATAAATTTGTTTTGAGCTTTAATTCATTATTCTTTAAAAAGTCTGAAATCTTTGTCTCACCAATAAGGAGTAGATCTAGCTTTGTTTCATTTGCTGTGTTCTTTAAAATTTCGATATGAGATTTTATCTCGAATGCTGTTACCGATTGGAGCCCAACATCTTTTAGCAGTAACTTTTCAATATTAACTAATCCTGAGGACTTATCTCTCAATTTATAACTTAACTTTAAACCCTTAATTTCAACATCTAATAAGCTACTAACAATAAATGCAGGTAAAGAGCCCGATTCTTCTTTAGTTATTTTTTTCGTCCCATTTTTTGAAACTTCTCTTTTCGAATCCTTACTCTTCTTACCCCTCTTATCAGTTAGGGCTATTTCCCAGTTAGAACTTTTTTGAAATTCTTCATAGTCCAGTATTGGCTGATCTATTTTTAATGTAATTTTTCCACCACCAAATAAAATAGACCATAAAGGGATTTTTAAACTTAAGGCTTCAACCTTAAATAGTGGGGTCATTTTTTTATTATTAAGTACAATATTAAATTGCTTTAAGTCTAAAGATGTTGAAAGTAAACCTAATGATAAATCCACTGATTGTGTTGTTACTTTCGAATTTGGGATCGCATTTTCAACCTGTTCAATAATCAGAACACTTAGCTCCTCAGGATTTAACTTTTTTGAAGCGACAAAGAACAATGTTCCCATTGCTCCAAAAAACAATACGATAACTAAGATAAGAATCTTTATCTTTTTACTGCTCTGCACAAGCCCTCCATGGTGGCAGTTTATACGCTGAATGTACGATAAATTATAGCAACTCGAAGATCTTTATCCAAATTAATTGATAATAACCTAGTAATTAGATTGGCTATACAACGGTAAGCTGAGCAAATTTGGCCATAAACTTCTTCTTCGCTCCATCTTTAAATTGAATTGTGACTTTTTCTTCACCAAATGGTCCTTCGCAAGCCAAAACCTTTCCTTCTCCATATAGAGAATGAACAATTAGACAACCCTTTGGATATCTCTCTTTAGACTTAGGCTCTACATTTACCTGATATACTGGCTCATCATATTCAGGATCAGAGAAGTCATCCCATTCATTATCATCAGATGAAAATGAATTAGAACTTCTATTCTGTCGTCCACCACCGATTTTAGACCAATTATAATACTTATTAGGAATCTCTTGAATAAATCGACTTGGTCCATTAAATCTTAATTGACCAAAGAGCATTCTTGCCTGAGAAAAAGAAATGTAGAGCATTTTCATTGCTCTTGTCATTGCAACATAGAAGAGCCTTCTTTCCTCTTCCATTCCCATATCACCATTTTCAATACTCTGATAACTTGGAAAAACGTTTTCCTCAGTTCCTGTAACGAAAACATAGTTAAATTCAAGTCCCTTGGCTCCATGGATTGTCATCAATGAAACTTCACCTTTGTCGTTATCTTCATCACTCTTTGAGCTTTGATCAAGTGTAATTGTTTCTAAAAATGCAGACAAATCACCATTAGGATCATCCATTTCAAAAGACGAAATTGCATTTCCTAATTCTTCTAAGTTCTCCATTCGAGCTTGAGACTCGTAGTCTTTTTTAGCTCTAAGCATTTCCCAGTAGCCTGACTCATAAAGAAGTTTTTCATAAATTTCAGAAGGGGCGGAGTCCGTTTTATTTGCAGATCTTGCATCATTTATTATTTGAACAAAGTGAGCAAGGGAATTTTTAACTCTTGTTGTTAATCTAATATGTTTATATTCTTCAGGGTTATCAACAATACTGTTAATAACTTCCCATAGGGTCGATTCTGTTTTGATGGCCTCTTCTTCTACTTTTCTAATTGTTGTTGCACCGATTCCTCGAGTAGGCACATTAATAATACGGCTGATCGCTAAGGAGTCTTTTTCATTAACAACAATTCTAATATAAGCAAGAAGATCTTTAATTTCTTTTCTTTCATAGAACTTTATTCCACCAACGACTCGATATGGAATATTAGAATTTCTAAGAGCATCTTCAATCAATCGAGATTGAGAGTTCGTTCGGTAAAAGACCGCCATTTCATCATAAGGAGAACCCTCTCCTTCATAATCTTTAATTTTATTTACAACAAATTCTGCCTCTTCCTTATCGCTATGACATTCAACAACTTCGATCGAATTTCCTTCATCATTCTCAGTCCACATACTCTTCCCTTTTCTTTGGGTATTTCGTGAAATGACAGCAGTTGCTGCATCAATGATATTTTTAGAAGAGCGATAATTTTGTTCAAGTTTCAGTATTTTTGCATCAGAATAAACTTCTTCAAAATCAAGGATGTTACGAATATCGGCTCCCCGCCAAGAGTAGATTGATTGATCCTCATCCCCAACAACACAGATATTTCTTTTCATATCAGAAAGCATACAAACGAGATCAAATTGCGCCCTATTCGTATCCTGATACTCATCCACAAGAATATATTCATATCTTTCTTGATAGCGCTTCAATACTTCAGGAAACTTTTCAAATAATTGAATAACAGCTGTTATCAAGCTTCCAAAGTCTGTTGCATTATTTTTGTGAACTTCTCTTTCATACTCAAGATAGAAATCATAGAACATATCTGACTTATCAACCTCATAATCCTTATCTGAAATATCACGATCAGGATAATGGCCATTATTTTTTAAATCATCGATGTAATAAAGAACCTCAAAAGGAGAAATATCCTTTTGAGAAATCCCTCGTCTTGATAAAATTCCCTTAACAACTGATTTGGATTCACCAGTATCGTAAATTGTAAAGTTACGACTAAGACCGATGTAATTTGCTTCAGTTCTTAGAACTCGTGCACAGAATGAATGAAATGTAGTTACCTGCAATGCACCAACATCACAACTTACGTCACGTGACACTCTATCACGCATCTCTCCTGCAGCCTTATTAGAAAATGTAAGAGCTAGTATTTGATAAGGACTAAAATTTTTTTCTTCAATCAAATAAGAGATTCGAGAAACTAAAGTTCTTGTTTTTCCAGAACCAGCTCCGGCTAAAACCATCATCGGTCCGTCAGTTTCCTCAACTGCTCTTCTTTGCTGTATATTTAAGTGACTTAAATCCATTACTTCCTATTCGACAGTTACTGACTTTGCAAGGTTTCTTGGTTTATCAATATCTGTCCCCAGCATTTTAGCGATGTGGTACGACAATAGTTGATTCACAACATTTACATAAAGAGGGCTAAGCTCTTCTAAGCCTTCAAAATTTAATCCGATATAGTAGTCCGATATTTCTTTAAGCTCTTTATTATTTCTTGGCCCAATCGTAACAATTTTTCCATCTCTCGCCTTAATCTCTTGAATATTTGAAACTGTTTTTTCAAAAAGTTCTGGACCAACAAGTGCAACGTTTACTTTTTCTTCATCAATCAAGGCTATTGGACCGTGCTTTAATTCTCCAGCGGCATATCCCTCAGCATGAACATATGCAATTTCTTTAAGCTTTAGTGCTCCTTCAAGAGCAACTGGATAATAAATTCCTCGTCCAGTAAAAAAGAAACCTTTATATTGATAAATACTCTTTGCAACTTCTTTTATTTCTTCTTCTCGACTTAGTAAATTATCAATTCGCTCTGCAAGTAATGACAGTTTACTAGATAATTTATTTTGAAGTTCTTCATTAAATTTCCCAGCTTCTACAACAGAAGAAAAAATAAGTCCTGTTAATGATTGCTGAGTAAAGGCTTTAGTTGAAGCAACACCAATTTCAATACCAGCCCTAATTAATAAGTTTGCAGTACAGTCTCGATAGAGTGTTGACCCCTCAGTGTTCACAATTGAAAGAGTCTTCATTCCAAAATTTCGACATAAGCCTTGCGCTGCAAGAGTGTCTGCAGTCTCACCAGACTGAGAAATAAATAGAGCAAGCTCTTCTTTGTCTAAAATTGGATTTCGATATCTAAATTCACTTGCAAGTTCTAACTTACAAGGAATTCTATTCTTACTTTCAATAAAGTCTCTAATGACCATTCCTGCATAAAAAGCTGTTCCACAGGCACTGATATGCATTGCTTTTCTTGGAAGATCTAGTGCCTGCTCTAAGCTCTCCTTACCTTCACCGCTAAAATAGTACTGAGTAAGAGAACGAATTAACTCTGGCTGCTCATGAATCTCCTTAAGCATATAGTGGTCAAAGTCACCTTTTGCTGCCGGATCATGATCTAAATTTTGTTTCTTTGACATATAACGCTTAGATTTTTCTCCATTCAACTCATAGAAGTTTAAAATATTTTGATTTGATGGAGACAGATGACAAAGAACTTCATCTTCTGGAAAATAAATCTTATTCGCCATTCCTGCCAATGCATATGGATCAGATGAAACAAAGGCTTCTGAATTAATGTCATTAATTCCACAAACTAATGGAGCACCATTTTTAATTGCATATATTTCATCTGTTTCTTTGTAGAGTACAACAAAGGCAGAATGACCTTTAATTTTCTTAAACGAAGCAATGATTGCATCTTTTATATGAAGCTTTTCATTTAGATGAAAGAGAACAAGCCTTAGAAATGACTCACTATCTGTATCAGATTTAAATTCATGCCCCTTTTCCTTTAAGAATTCACGTAATTCACTAGCATTTTCAATAATTCCGTTATGAACAATTGAAATACCGAAATCTTCCGCTGCATGAGGATGAGCATTAACATCATTAACTCCACCATGAGTAGCCCAACGAGTATGTCCAATACATGATCTCGCCTTAATGTCCTTGCCCTCTAGTTCATTAATAAGATTCTCTATCTTCCCTCTTTTTTTATATAACTTAAGCTGATTATCAGATGAAATAAAGCTGACACCAGCTGAATCGTAACCACGATATTCGAGCCTTTTAAGACCTTCAATAACAACATCAACTGAATTCTGCGGACCTAAATGACCAACAATTCCACACATAATTTTCCCTTTTAATTCAATGAAAATAATATCTTGCAAGTCTAGCAGTCGGACTACCTTCTGCCAACACAAGACCGGCTCCCAGAGCCAGTTTTTGCAATTTTGAAACAAAAAAGAAATGACATGTCATTTCTTTTTACACGGGTGTGAATTATTACAAGTAGACACATTTAGAAACAAATAAATTATAATATTAAGCTATGAAACACATCTTTACTCTACTCTTTTTATTTAGCACCCTTGCATTTGCCCAAAGCAATTCTCTAGAGGGAGAATGGGACGTTTACATTGTTTACAATGGAAGAATTTCTCATCTTGTCGATACATTAAATTTTGACCAATCAAACAGCCTAAATCAAGAAATTGGAGAGACTACAATTATATGCCAAACCCAAGAAGGCGGTGTAACCAGCAGAAATAATGAAGAAATTATTGCATCATATACTATTAATTGCAGCAATAATTCATTTCACTCAGACTGGAAACTCTTTCTAATAGCGGAAAATGAAGACCTAAATATCGATAAATACAAGATGTATACATCGAGAAATATGAAAAGCGAGTACATTATAACTCGCTCAAGATGACACACCATATCATTTTTACATTTCCAACCCAAGTCACTTCAATTTTATTGTATTATGCGGCGAACATAAAAACAGGATAAAAATTGAAAA
>CAWUIU010000019.1:0-18905 GCA_963922285.1 uncultured Oligoflexia bacterium
ATACCACTCTGGAACCACATGAAGGTCACTTTCGACTTTGATAGGTGCGTAGTGTTTTCTCCACTCTTCATTCCAATCAGAATATTCCTCAGTCTTATGAGCGACTGATTCAAGATCAAGGTTTTCAGTCAAGAAATTTGCAAAAGAAACCCCCCTATTAATGTCGCCATTAAAGAAATAAAAATTATAAGTTAGATTCTGCGTCTCTTTTGTTGTCACTTCAACTTCATAGATAACTTCTTCAGGAACATCACCGCCAGAATATGCTCTCTCTCCTAAGATCTCATCAACAAGTGGTTCATCGATAGAAAACTCTTCCATTCCATCCACAGCAAATTCGTTGATAGCCAATTCATTGATTTTCTCTAATTGTGATAATTCTTTTAGTTTAACCTCTACAATGAGGAAGTTTCCCGTTTCTACTGCCATAATTCACCTACTTTGAGTTCTTTCTAACATATTAAAGATCAAACTTCTCTACTCTTGTGTAATTACTATAATGGTAATTCTACTTTTTCCTAAACTATGCTATCAACAAGCTATGAAAATTATTGGAATTGCTGGCGGATCCGGTTCGGGAAAAACAACATTTGCTAAGAAAGTCATAAGCTTTCTTCCAGAAGAGCAAATAAATATTCTTCATATGGATTCATATTATTTAGAAAATCAACCACTTGAACATTATACAAAGTCAGGTCGCCCTAACTTTGACCATCCTGAAGCATTTGACTGGAAACTTCTAAGTGAACATCTTATCGCGCTTAAGAATGGTGAAAGTATAGAAGTTCCTGTCTATAACTTTAAGACCAGTAAACGAGAAGAAAAGTCCTCTCCGATGAAGGCTAAACCAATTCTTATATTCGAAGGAATTTTTACTCTGTTTGATCAGAATATTAGAGAAATTTTGGATATTAAAACCTTTCTCCATGTCGAGGCAGATATTAGATTTACACGAAGACTAAATCGCGATGTTCAGGAAAGAGGTCGTTCTCTAGACTCAGTTACTAAACAATATTACGAAACTGTTAGGCCTATGTACGAAAAGTTCTTAGCACCACAGAAAAACCATGCTGATTTTATCGTTGGCGAAGAGACTGATATTGCCTCACAAATATTGGCAGCTAGAATAAAAGAATTCATTAGTTCTTATAGTTCATTTGAATTCCTTCTTGATGATCAAGGCACACAAAAAGAAAACCATGACCTTATCAATTAAGCCCCTTGGTGGCGTCGGTCAGATTGGTTCAAACTCAACACTTATTACCCATGGTGCAACATCAATCATTATTGATTGCGGAATTCTATTCCCAATGGAAAGTACCTTTGAGATTAATTATCTCATTCCTGATTTATCTAAAGTTGATGAAGAAATTGAAGCCATACTCATAACCCATGGCCATGAAGATCATATCGGAGCGATTGCTCACTATATAGAAGCTTTTCCTGAGGCTCAAATTTATGCACCTCTCTTTGCAAGAGAACTTATTTTAGAAAAATTAAGCCATACAAGATTTAAACATAATATCGAATTACTCCTTCCTGAGTTTCAAGTAGGAGATATAAAAATTGAAAGCTTTCATGTTAACCATTCAATTCCGGACACAAAAGGATTAATGATATCAACAGAAAAAGTGAGCATGCTCTTTATTTCCGATTTCAAAATTGATCAATATAATCCACATGAAAGATTATTTGATTTTGAAGTGATTAAAGAACATGGAAAGAGTAATCGTAATAAAATTTGCTTTCTCGATTCGACAAATATTTTAAGTAAGAATCTACAAACACCTTCAGAAGGTTCAGTCCGAAAGGATCTCGAAGAGATCATTCTTAATACCACAGGCAATTGCTACATTACGACATTTTCTTCAAACGTTCATCGAATACAAACTGTTATTGATATTTGCCACGAACATGGAATTGCTGTTCTTCCGTACGGTCGATCAATGAAAAAGTACATTGAAATAGCTGAAAGATGTACCTTCCTTGAGCCCAAGGGCATCATTTACGATGCTGAAAACAAGCATGTAAAAAGAAAGAAGGTTATATTACTTACAGGATGCCAAGGAGAAATGAGAGGAGCTTCCTCGAGAGTAACATCAGGAACTGACAAACATTTTAAATTAAAGAGTGGAGACTCTTTTGTCTTTTCATCAAAAGCTATTCCAGGAAATGAAAAAGTCTTAGCAATGCTCTATAATAAAATTATTGAACAAGGTGCTGATGTCTATTTAGATCCAATGTATAAGATTCATGTTTCTGGACATCCTGGAAAAGAAGATCTTAGAATAATCTACGATCTATTTAAACCAAATCATGCTTTTCCTATTCACGGTGAAAGTCTGTTCCTACAAGAACACTGTGACTGGATTACAAGAGAAAAACTGGCCAACGAATCACACTTTATTCAAAACTTTGATAAGGTGCTGGCAACTGATAATCAGATTGAAATTATACCAGGAGAGGAAACTCCTCCACTACTTATCCATGGCAATATGTTAGAAATTGAAAGATCAAAAATTTCAGAGCGAAGAAAGTTAGCTAGTCTTGGCTCTGTTTACGTATCAATTTTTCGTTCTCGTAAAATTGATATTGAGTTGAGTTTCCTCGGACTTCCTGAATCTGCAGATGACTATAAGTCAGAGTTAGCTGAGCACATTTTTGAAATTACAACAAAAACAAAAAAGCTTAGTGATCATGAAATAGTCGAAAAGTCGAGAGTCTTTGTGCGTCAATTCTTCAACCAAAAACTAGGCTATCGCCCACTTGCTATTGTCCATATGCACTAATTCCACTACAATTTATCTATGGGAAATGAAACTCTAATCATTCTTCTATTTCTAGTTATTATACTACTTCTCTTCATGATCATAATTGGATTAGGAGTCTTTATTTTTTCACAAAGAAATAATAAAGAAATAGCGCAAGAAATATCAACTCCAGATAAAACATCACAAGTGATACCTCCTGTAAATGGTAAAAATATAGTTGGAATATGCTCAATTTGCGAGAAAGAACTCAACGAAGAAACTCATTTTGAAATAGACAGTATTCACCTGTGTAAAGATCATTATAATACATATATCAAAAATAACTGGGTCGAAATTTGCAACCAAAGAACAACAGCTGATACTCCTGAAGCAGGAGTTTATATTTACAATTTTCAAAAAAAGTTATGGAAAAATGAACAAGTTCCATCGTTCATCCTTTGTGAATATAAAATCGATATTGAAACTGATAATATCGAAACGTATGTCAGATTAAACGTTCTTAAAGATATGGCAACAGATTTAAAAGAACGACTGGAAAGAAATAAGGTAATGCACTAATGAATCTTGAAGAACTAAAAAAACAAGTCAATAAAGTAATGGAAGAGAATAAACCTACTGTAATTTATAATTCTGAATCTGACAAAGTAATTAGAGAAACGGAAAAACAACTAACAAGTGCTGGCCTTAAACAAGAATTTTCTGTAAATCTCGCAATGATTTTTGATGAAGGTTTAGAAGAATCAATGTTAGCAGACGGAAAATTTAAGCTAAGCGAGTATCAACTTATCTGGGGCTCAACAGGTGACGAAAATTTTAGACTGATTTTAAAAAACATTCCTTATAACAATCCGAAAATCCTTTTATCTCTGCCTGAGCAACATAAAAACAGTATTGCACCGAAAATAGATAATTTTCTATATTTACTAAAGAACCATTTTCAGAATAAATCATAAAATTGAGTAATATCTATAACTTGACGACAAAGCTCACGATGGTTTTTTTTTAATACTTGTAAATGTAAGTACACTTAAATTTGACTATGTATAGCTACAAAGTGAATTTTCATTAGAGAGTTCTTCGTATGGCAGTATAGTCTAGTGAGGACTTTAAGCTTGGACAAAAAAAAATGATAAATTAATACTAAATTCTATTCATACTTTTTCACTCATATAAAAAACGGCCTCATAAGAGGCCGCTATTTTGGGGGAATTTCCAAGAGACAAACTAAATATTGCTCTCTCTCGAAACATTATTTCCGTGATCTTCTTCTTCCTGACGAAGATATGATGGAGTATCCAACTCATCTTCATCGAAGTTAATAAAACCAAGCTTTTCAGCAATTGACCTCGTTCTTACTGCTGTTTTACTCGGTGGAGTACCTGGTCTTGTTGGCTCAGCATTCCAACCAGTAGTTTCTGCCTTTTGTGTTTCATATCTGTTTGCAGCTTCTTTAATAGTAGCAGCTAAACCAGTTTGTGCTTCTGTACTTCCATCAAATTGTCTAGAAGCCTCTTCTAAGTTAGTAGTAGCTTCATGGCGAACAACATGATCTCTTACAGCTTCAGTTTGCTGTACATGAACTTGTGTATGAGCAATTTCTGGCTCAATTCTTTCTTCTCTATATAGAGGAGCTTCTGGTGCTGCTTGAGTTTGCATAACTGGAGTTACTTCTTTTTGTATTTCTCTTGTTGCTTCTTGATGAGTAGGCGCTTCTACTCTTGGAGCTTGAGCCATAGTATTTCTGCCTCCAACTCTAACTCTATCCTCACCACCTAATCCCGTTGCAATAACAGTAACTTTTAAATTCTCTTCAAGATCATTATCTACCACTGATCCAAAAATTACTTCTGCATCCTCATCAGCAGCTTCCATAATTAAAGTCGCTGCCTCATTAACTTCATGCATAGTCATTGACTCATCACCAGTAATGTTAATGATAATTCCTGTCGCACCATCAATTGAAATATCTTCAAGAAGAGGAGAAGAAATAGCTTCTGTAGCAGCTTTAACAGCTCTATCTGGTCCAGAACAAAGACCTGTACCCATAAGAGCAAGACCTTTATTTGACATTACTGTACTTACGTCAGCAAAGTCAGCATTAATATGACCAGTTGTATTGATAAGATCTGAAATACCTCTTACTGCATTTAATAAAACTTCATCCGCTTTTTTAAATGTCTCGACAAGTGATAAGCTCTCTCCCGCCAAATATAAAAGCCTTTGGTTAGGAATAGTGATTAATGAATCAACTGTTTCCTCAAGAGTCGCAATACCTTGCATTGCTTGTCTCATTCTCTTCTTTCCTTCAAATATAAATGGCTTTGTTACAACACCAACAGTAAGAGCACCTAACTCTCTCGCTAATTTAGCAACGACAGGTGCTGCACCAGTTCCTGTTCCACCACCCATTCCAGAAGTAATAAAAACCATATCTGAGTCTGCGAGAACTTCGCTTAGCTTTTCATATTCATCTAGAGCAGCTTTTCTACCAACCTCTGGGTTAGCTCCAGCTCCTAGACCTTTAGTTAACTCAACGCCAAGCTGAACTTTTGTCGGTGCCAAGTTTGCGTTTAGTGCTTGTGCATCAGTATTAGCAACAATATAATCAACACCAGTTAAGCCAGCTTTGATCATCGTGTTGACGGCATTACAACCACCTCCACCAATACCAACAACTCTAATTTTCGCACCGTCGGCAATTTTCATTTCTTTTTCTGAAATTTCAAACATCTTTCCCCCTTAATTAAAAGATCTCTTTAAAAACAGATTTAAGAGAGTGACCGAGTTTTCCAATAAGATCACTTTCTACATATCTCATTTCTTGATTATTCGTTTCAACAATTGGAGAGCCTTCTCTTTTTGAAGCCTCCAACAATAGACCAAGTACTGTTGAGTACTTTGGATTTTGCATAATATTAGTCATTCCACCAAAAGGTACTGGATATCCAACTTTTAGAGGTCGTTCTAGAACATACTCTCCAAGCTCAGCCATTCCTTTAATCATTGCACCACCACCAGTAATGACAACACCACCGTTGATATCCTTTCCTAAATCTTTATCTGCGATAGTTGCTTTAATGATTTCATAAAGTTCATCTGCTCTAGCACCTAAAACTTTTGCAACAAGACTTAATTCTATTTCTCTTGGCTTTGTTCCTGAAATACCTTGAACTGTAATATGAGCAGATTGATTTACTTGCTCAGCTAAAACGCTACCATGATTAATTTTAATTCTCTCAGCCTCAGCATGAGGGATTTTTAAGGCGACAGCGAGATCATTTGTAAAGTGATTTCCACCAACAGGAATAACTTGCGTATGAACAAGTGCTCCGTCTTTCCATAGTGCTAAATCAGTTGTTCCTCCACCAATATCAACAAGAAGTGTTCCCATTTCTCTTTCTTCTAAGCTTAAAACTGATTCAGAAGAAGCAATAGGTTGAAGAGTAATATGATTAACAGAAATACCTGTTTGCTCAACACATTTTACTAAGTTTTGAATGAGTGAGATTGATCCAGTTACAATATGGACATGTACTTCTAATCTTTTTCCACACATTCCGACAGGGTTTTTAACACCAGTTGTATTATCGACACGGTATTCTTGTGGAATAACATGAATAATTTCTCGATCACTTGGCATCACCACAGCCTTAGCAGCCTCAAGAACTCTTTCTACGTCTGCATCTGTAATCTCATTTCCTTTAATGGCGACAACACCAGAGCTATTAAAGCTATATATATGACTACCAGCAATTCCGATAGTTGCATTATCAATTGAAACACCGGCCATTAACTTTGCTTCTTCTAGAGAGTTTTGGATAGAACGAACAGTCTTATCAATATTAACGACAGAACCTTTTTTAAGTCCATGACTTGGATGAGTTCCGATTCCAATAATCTCTAAACTCTCTTCTGGTGAATGTCCTGGATGATTAATGCCTACGATTGTGCAGACTTTTGTTGTTCCGACGTCTAGACCGACTACGATACTTTTTTCTTTCATGGCGAGAATCCTTTCTCCTGTTCTAGAATTAGTCCTTTAATTCTTGTGAGGCAAATTTTGCCACACTAAACAGAAAAATTGTATCGCTTAGTTATTGAACTTGACAACTACTTTTTTTGGATTTGTAAGATTTATAACACTAGGGATCTTTTTCTTCGCGCTCATATAACTGATAATTCTAGTCAACTTTGAGACTTTTGCATCCCATTCGCCAACCCCCATGAAGACAGATGAAGGATGTCCTTTAACTGATAAAATCATTGTTAACTCTTTAGAATCACTTACTATCACTTCAGATAATTTCTTTCTAAAAGCGAGATCTAAGCTTCCTACAATGCGTGTAATGTCGGCTTGAACCTTCTTATCCATTTCGCCAACAGGAATTGCCAAGAAGGGTAAATCATAAGTTAACTTTTTCTCACCTCTAAGAAGAACTTCATAAGTAGGATCAAATAGAGCCCCATTATCAACTAAAATTGCCTCGTATGATTCTAGACCATTATCCTTATAAATTTGTACCTTCATTAACGGCTTTGGACAGTCAAACTTAAAGCTTAGCATTCCTCTTAGCGGATCATGTTTGATTTTATAATCTGAAACAAAGTGCCTTTCTTCTAGCCTATCTTTTCTAATTAGATTTTTGATTCTTCGAAGGGATTTATTTTTTTCAAAATCTTTTACAAGCTTGAGAGTAAATGAACCTGCTGCACGTGAAGGACAGTACCCAAAAGAAGTTCTATAGTTTACTTTTTTATCTTTTGATATAATCGAATTATTGTTAACAAGAGATGCTTGTGCACACAGCACTAACATTAAACTAAATATAACCTTCACTAGTCAATCCTCGCCTCGAGCTCAAAGTCTATCCCATACTGAAGATAAAGCTCTTCCTTGGCCAATTTAATTAATTTCAATACGTCGGACTTACTAGATTTACCTGTGTTTTCCATAAAGTTTGCATGTACTCCACTGATACGCATGTCTGAAATACTTAAGCCCTTAATACCAAGTATATCAATATATTTTCCCGCAGGGCAAGTTTGCTCATTATATTTAGCATTTTTGAACACACATCCACATGTCCACTGATTCAGTGGCTGCGAATTATTTCTTTTTTGCAAGTAGTTTCTTATAACTTCTGACACTGATTCATCTTTTCCAAGATTCTTAAGTTCCACTTGATAGATAATTTCACCAGCAGCAACGAAATGATTTTTTCGATAAGAAAATGAATCGCTTGTGATTTTTTGCACTCTTTCATTCCCCTCACGATCAACAAGCCACACTCTTGAGACAAGTTCACCAATTTCTCCCAGGCTTGTACCGGCATTCATAAAAACTGCCCCTCCTAAAGTTGCTGGTACGCCTGTAAAAATCTCCCATCGCCTTAAATTATTTCGTGAAGCAAAACTTGTAAGTGTACTCAACTTAACAGAAGCAGGAATAACAAAGTTATCACCTCTATCAACAAGGTCATCTTTAGAGAATGAAAGCTTTATCTGTATATAAGGCTTAACTCCATTTTCTTCTAATAGAGTATTTGCACCTAAGCCTAGAATACAAAAATCTTGTTCTTCTTCATGAAAAATTTTCACTAAAGACTTCAAGCTCTCAACATCTTTTACAGTTATTAAATCACCAATAGCTTTTAATTTCATCGTTGAAAATTTCGACAAATCTTTATTTTCTTCTATATCAATATTTAAATGAGAAAGTTTACTTTTTAGATTCATAATCTAAAACCCACTCTCTAATAACGCGACCAATTGAACCAGCACCAAGTGTTGCGAGTGATGCTCCAGGGTTATCACCTATCACATGATCGAGCTCATCATAACTCTCCATGTATCTTGCTAATTCTGGATGAAGCTTATTTATATCTGCGACAAGTCTTTGTGAATCAATTCCCGGTATTGGCTTTTCACTTGCTGGATAAATTGGTCCAATATATAACTCATCCACATGGTTAAAGCAGTGTAAAAACTCATTCCAGCAATCACGTGTTCTCGTAAATCGGTGTGGCTCAAAAACAGCAATTGTTTTTCCACTTCTCGTTTCTCTGAAAGTTTTTAGAGTTGCTGCGATTTCTGTTGGATGGTGTCCATAATCATCAATAATTTCAATATTAGTATCTTTATAAAGAGTCTGAAATCTTCTTCCTACACCTGCAAACTCACAAATTGATTTAGAAATTAAATCAAAACTAACACCCATCTTATGTGCGAGAGCAATAGCCCCTAGAGCATTTAAAATATTATGCTTTCCAGGTAGTTGAATTGACATCTCTCCAACATCTTCACCGTTATAAAAAAGAGAAAAATTAGAAGTATTTCCTTCGATTTTTATATTTCTCGCTTCAACATCAGCTGCTTCTTTAAGGTCTTCACCGATCCCAAAAGTTAAGTATGGCTTTTTTATTCTAGTTTTTATTTCCATTAAGCGCTCATCATGAGCATTTAATGCAACCAAACCATAAAAAGGAACTTTATTAACAAATTTTTCAAAACTTTCTAAAAGCTTTTCTTCACTTCCATAATGATCAAGATGATCATTATCAATATTTGTTACAACAGACATGATAGGATTTAACAATAGAAAAGATCCGTCACTCTCATCAGCTTCAGCAACAAGAAAATCACCTTTTCCTACCTTAGCATGGCCATCTAAGTTTTTAACAATACCACCTATGATATATGTCGGATCAAATTCACTCTCCTGAAGTATTGTACTCAAAAGACTTGTCGTTGTTGTCTTTCCATGTGTCCCGGCAATTGCAATACCATGCTTAAGCCTCATCAGCTCAGCGAGCATTTCAGCTCTTCTCATGATAGGAATATTATTATCTCTAGCATATCTCATCTCAGGGTTATCTTCTTTAACAGCCGAGCTATGAACAACAACATTCGCCCCTTCAACATTTTCAGCTTTGTGACCTAAGAAAACTTCTGCACCTTTTTCTCTTAATCGTTTTACATTGAGAGACTCAGACAAGTCAGAACCAACAACTTGATAGCCCAAACTTAAAAGAACCTCTGCAATGCCAGACATCCCAATTCCGCCAATTCCTATAAAATATAGTTTCGTATTTTTATCTACTTGATACATGCTAATTCCGTTTTGTAACAATATGAGATCTTAGCAAATTTTTATTATTTTGTGTTAATTAAATCGACGAGAGAATTGATCAGATGATCGACTGATAGGTGCTTCCTGTCGTTTAATGCAAGAGAAAATCAAACCAATTCCTATAAAATTGGCCATAAGAGATGAGCCACCAGAACTAATAAATGGAAGATTTAAACCTTTAGTAGGCAATAGACCAAGCACAACACCCATATTCAATAAAACTTGTATTCCAATAATAAAGATAACACCTGAAGTTAAAAGTGAAGCAACACGATCCTTCATTGAAATAGCTATCTTGAAGCCCAAAAGAATAACCGCCATAAAAAGCGCAACTAACAAAACAACCCCTATGAATCCAAACTCTTCTCCAATAACTGAAAAAATGAAGTCATTATGTGCCTCAGGCAAGAAGAACAATTTCTCCAAACTATTTCCAACACCTTTGCCAAAAAATCCACCATTAGCAAACCCAATCCAAGATTGAATTATTTGAAAGCCACTTCCCTTAGCATTTGCCCACGGGTCTAGAAATGTCGTTAACCGTCTTACTCGATAAGGCTGAGAGATCATTAGAATCACACCGACAATAAACCCTGAACCAACAAGAGAGTAAAAAATTTTTCTTGGAAAGTTACTTAAATAACAAGCGAACATAGCCCCAACAGAACATATAAAAAATGTACCAAAGTCTGGTTGATTAATGAGAAGCGCAAATGTCATCAAAAGACATACAATATTCTTTACTCTTTCTTTCAATTCCAATTTTTCAAAATTTTCAAATATATAGAATGACAGAAGAAGAGACGTATACTTTGCAAATTCACCAGGCTGCAAAGTTGCTCCACCAAAACTTAGCCACCTATTTGCACCCTTTGCCACCACACCAAGACCTGGAATAAATGTTAATAGCAACAAGAAACAAACTGTCCCATTAAGGTAAAAACTCTTACTATACCAGAAATTATATTTTGATTTAGACACAATGAATGCACCAGTCAGAGCGACTGCAGCAAAAACCAACTGCTTCCACATATAATACAAAGAAGAGCCGTAAACTTCTTTAGAATACATATAACTCGCCGAGTAAATCATAACTATTCCAATAGTTACTAAAGCTCCCAGCAAGAATTTTAAAATATTTCCATATTTCTCTAAACTTTCATCCATTACTTTTATTCTACCTTAAGAAGTGGAGAACAAAAAGAATCAAATAATAGGTAAAACTTGTTTGACCGTGAGCACAAAAAAAGCCCGATAAGTTCGGGCTTTTACTCCTAATGAATTTTTTAATTCTTAAAGTTGATATACTAATTTTTTAAAGTAATTTCCTCTCTCTTCATAATCTCTGAAGAAGTCGGTTGCAGGATTTCCAGGAGAGAGAAGTATAATATCTCCTGTTCTTGACTTCTGATAAGCAAGAAGAACTGACTCTTCAAAAGAGCCAACAATAAATGCCTGAGGGTGTTCTTGAAGAGCTCTATTCATTCTCTCCTTACATTCACCAACTAGAACAACAACTCTAGTATTATCAATCACATCTTGTGTAAAAGGTTCAAAATCAAATTCTTCATTATCCTTACCACCAGCGATTAAGATAACATTATTCTTAAATGACTTAAGAGATTCAATTTGATTAGGCATTGTCTCTGCTTTTGAATCGTTATAGAAGCAGACACCGTTCTTCTCCATTAAAAACTCTAGTCGATGAGGAATACCAGGAAACTTCTCAACACAAGTCTGGATAGCCTCGTCACTAGCATCAAGAGCCTTACATGCAGTAACAGCAGCAAGTAAGTTCTCTCTATTATTTTGCCCAATGATTCTCATTTTTCTTACGATAAACTCAGAGTGACAGTTGATATTTGAATGAATTCTTCTTTCGTGAAAATGTGTTCCTTGAACTTCGTCCATTACTCCAAGATTTACAAATGATCTTCTTGAGTACCAAAATGTCTGACAATTTGCATTCCTAAAAAATGTGTTATTAGCAAGCTTATCAAAGTTACAAATTAGAACATCATCAGGAGAAAGAGACTTAACAATACTTAGCTTTGTCTCCATGAAGTCACCCATAGAAGTAAAGTGCTCTGCTGGATACGTCTCAGCAATATTTGTAAAGATAACCATCTTAGGATGAAAATCTTTTAAATTTCTCATTTGAACTGCTGAAACTTCGACGATCACATAATCAATATCATCAATATTTGGTTGCATTGCATATTCAATAAATGGAGTTTCACTTGTACCACCAACGAATACATTCTTTCCGTCTCGTCTTAGTGTAAACCCAACCATATGAGCAACTGTAGAGCGACCATATGAACCACAAACTGCAATTATTGGCTTTCTACAAAGTAAATTTCCAAGAGCAAACTCGGAGTAAACTTGCCTTCCATTTTGTCTCGCAAGTTCTAATTGAGCCAAACCAGGATCTACTGACGAAGAATAAACAATCACATCAGCCTCTAGAAAGTCTTCATCTCTGTGCTCACCAAAAGTCATTTCAACAGCTGGCCTAATCTTCTTAAGTTTCTTAACCGGCTTGTTTAAATCAAAGATCGGCTTAATATCAGTAACTCGAATCTGGCATTCAAGTTGATTAAAAAAGTTGATGAGTTTAAAACCTGTTTTCCCAATACCAACGATTAGAATTTTATTGCCTTTAAACCTTTCCATTAATTACCTCATTTTAAGGGTTGCAATTGCTGTAATTGCTAAAAATATACTTATAATCCAAAATCTTACAATAACCTTCGGTTCTGGCCAACCCAGAAGCTCAAAGTGATGGTGAATAGGAGCCATTCTAAAGACTCTCTTCTTTCTTGTTTTATAAGAAACTACTTGGATGATTACCGAAAGCGCTTCAACAACAAAAATTCCACCAATAAGAATAAACAAAAGTTCATTCTTTGTCATAACGGCCATTGCCCCAAGAGTTCCCCCGAGAGACAGTGATCCCACATCACCCATAAAGATCTGTGCTGGGTAAGTGTTATACCATAAAAATCCAACTCCAGCACCTACGATCGCAGCACAAAGAATTGCCAACTCACCCACACTCTCAATATGGGGAACAAATAAATAAGAAGCGATTTCACTGTGACCATACGCATATGAGATAATCCCCAGCGTTGCGCTTGACGTTATAATCGGACCAATAGCAAGACCATCAAGACCATCAGTCAAATTGACTGCATTTGACGAACCAACAATTACTATCGAACTAAAAAAGATGAAGAAGGTCCCAAGGTTAATGATCGGCCCCTTAAGGAAAGGTATGTAAAGGTCAGTCGAAATAATATTAAATTTCATCAATAACCAACCAGCGACTCCAGCAGTCAAAAACTGCCAAAGCAACTTACCTTTAGCTGATACACCTTTGGTGTTCGCCTTGGCTATCTTTGCATAGTCGTCATAAAAACCAAGAATGAAATAACTTAATAGGATAAAGATTGTAACTAACAAAGGTTTAGAGTTGAAATTACCAGCAAACAACAAAGTCAGAAGAATTGTTCCAATAATAAAAACACCTCCCATGGTCGGTGTTCCAGCCTTTTTTAAATGAGACTCCGGCCCATCATCTCTAATGACCTGACCAAATTGCTTTCTTTGCATAAATCTTATGAAGTACTTGCCCCATAGAATTGAAATTACTGTCGCAAAAAGAAAAGCAAATACTGTTCTGAAAGTGATATATCGAAATATATTAAATAAAAAGAACTGATCACTTAATGGATATAAGAAATGAAATAGCATAACGAGATGCGCCTTACTTTAGATGACTTAAATTATCGTATAGTCTTCAGTTATATCTATTAATGACTCTAATTGTAAAGAGCGCGAAGCCTTCAGAAAGATAAATTTGTATGAATCAAGTACTTTCTTAAATTCATTCTTATACTGATCAGTTGACTCGTAACACTTTGAGTTACCAGAAAAGATTGAGTCGTAATATTTTGCATAACGTCCAATAAAAACGGCATCAGAAATATTTAATTCATTTAATTTCTTAGCAACTCTACTGTGCTCTGCTTCTGTTAACTCTCCAAGCTCATTCATATCACCAAGAACAAAAAGTGCATCATGAGAAGACTTATTCTTCACAAAGGAATCTATAGCAGCGAGCATTGAGTCAGGATTAGCATTGTAAGCATCTAAAAAAATCTCTGTCTCATTAATTTTCATCCACTGGGATCGATTCATGTTTGGCATTTTAAATTCTTTAGCAAGCATTAGAACTTCTTCTTCCCTTGAAAAGAGATCGCCAATAATAAATGCAGCACACTGCAAATTTTCGAGATTATATGTTTCAAGAATATTTGGATTTAGAATTTCTGATTTTATAATATCAGTCGTTTTTTCTTTACCACTAAGAGTATTTAAAAGGTCGTCGTCGGTATTCACATAAAATTTTATTCCAGTCTTTTTTACACTTCGATAAATCCCTAACTTCTCTTCAAAAACACCTTCACGATTCTTTAGAAATTCGATATGTGCAGTCCCAATATTATTAATAAAACCATAGTCTGGTCTTGCAATTTCACAAAGGACTTCCATATCACCAGGATGACTAATTCCCATTTCAATAATGGCAAATTTAGTTCTCTCACTAACTTCTTGTAAGATAGTTAAGGGTACACCAATTTCATTATTAAAATTACCTTGAGTGGAAGCGACAAATTCACTTCCCAAAACTCCAGATGCAATATCTCTTAACATTTCTTTGGTCGTTGTCTTACCATTAGACCCTGAAAGAGCGAGACTAATCCCACCATTACTCTTCCAAAGTGAAAACCAATTCTTTGCTATTTCTCGTAAATATAAAATGGAGTCTTCAACAAGAATTAAACAAAGTTGTGGATAACTTTCTAGGAGTGACTCATATTTATAATCATGATCAACAATTACATTAGTGATTCCCGCGTCTAATACATCGCCAATGAATTTGTGACTATCTACACGTTCACCTTTCATAGCCAAAAAACAATTAAAGCCATCCGTATTTCTTGAATTCGTTGTTATTCTAAGACTGTCATTTGTTAGCTTTCCAACTATATTTTTAAAGCCCTTTGAATTCTCTATTATACTAGCTTTCATTTTCGATCTCTTTTAAAACATTTTCGATAACTTTAAAGTCACTATAATCTAACTTCTCACCGTGAACTTCTTGATAAGATTCGTGACCTTTGCCTGCAATAAGAACAACACTCTTTTGGATTTTACCAAGCGAATCTCGTATTGCTTTTGAAATAGCGTTCTCTCTTTTTACAATTCTCTCAAAATTCAAAGAACTTCCCTCAACAATATCATCAATGATTTGCTCTGGATCCTCGGTACGTGGATTATCTGTCGTAATATAAATATAATCCGCATCTTTTACTGCATTTAACATCAAAGGTCGTTTTGCACGATCACGATCCCCTCCACAGCCAAAAACAATTCTAATATCATAATCCGTGAAGGACTTCTTTGTCTCAGTAACTAAATTAAATAAAGCGTCTGGAGTATGAGCATAATCAACAACAAAGTAACTTCCCTCATATTCACTTCCACTAAATCGTCCCTCAGGAAAACTAAGCGAGCCTGGTAAAGTCAAATCCTCACCTACGACTATTTTCACTAATGAATATGCTAGTGAGACATTTGCTCGATTGTAATCCAATTTAAAGCCTGGCCCAAAATCCTGATCGACTCTTGAACAAACAGAGAATTCCACCTCTCTATTGGTAAGCTCTGAGATAAGACTCTTGTCTTGATAAGACAAAATCATTGTCTTCGACTTATCAGCAATAACGAGCTTTGCATTTAAATACTCTTCCATGCTTCCGTGATAATCAAGGTGGTCCTGAGTTAAATTCGTCCAGCCAGCAACCTCTAGCTCTAACTCACCCAAGCGATTTTGATGCAAAGAATGAGAACTCACTTCAAGACACATGAATTCATAATCACTTAAATAATGAAGTATTCTTCTTGTATCTATATAAGATGGACTTGTCGCTCCAGGGTTTTCAAAGATCTCTTTTCCCCCAGACATAACACCTAATGTTCCTACACTAAAAGATTTTCTCTTATTATAATTTAATAGCTCTGAACACAGATGAACGACAGTTGATTTACCGTTAGTCCCTGTAACACCAATGATTTTAGTTTTAATTTCACTTCCATAGAGATAATCACAAACGAACTTTTGCGAATCGTAAAATTCAACATCAGAGACGACGATAGTATTTCGTGTACCAGAAACTTTCTTGTTAGTAATGACAAGTCCAGCATTTGCTGAGCCTAGCCTCTCAGAAAATAACTCTTCTCCACCATCCCTAATATAATAATAAACAGCAGACGTAGGACTAGCATCTTGTAAATTTGTTCTTACATCAGTGATTTTTTTTTCTTTAATAGACTGTAAAATATTAGTAGTCATACCTTGGTGGAGCATACTGTAATTTTACAACAGTGTCCCCTTCTTTTTTCTGACCAGCTTTTGGATGTTGAGATTGAACAACACCAATACCATTATGAATTAAATCGACACCAATTCTTTTTGCGAGTGAGTTTGCCGACTTCTTATCTAAACCAATAAAATTTGGAAGTGTCCCTTTTACATACTTGCTACTTACAGCTCTTTTAATTTTCTGCTTCGTAATATCCTTAAATGCATCATCGTTTTTAAATGTTTCATCTCCAGCGAGTTTTTTAAATTCTTTATTCTTATAAAGAATGTATTCAGTGACTTTTTTAAATATTGGCGAAGCAACTGTATTTCCATAATAAGAATAACCCTCTCCAGGATTATCAACATATGCGTAGACAACAAACTTCTTTTCTACACCAACAGGAAAACCAATAAAGCCTGGTGTATATCCCTTATATCCACCCTTCCCATCTGATCTTTGGGCTGTTGATGTTTTACCTGCTATTTGAAAGTATGAAATTTGAGCGGCTTTTCCAGTTCCATCTTCAACAGTAGCTAGCATCATTTTTTCCATTTCTTTTGCAACACGAGGCTGTAATATTCTTTCCTTTTCAATCTCTTGATTATCTTCAACTTTAAGAATAGTTGGCCTTATATAGAATCCTCCATTCGCAAAAGGTGCATAAGCTGCAAGCATTTGAATACCTGTGGTCGCAACCCCTTGACCAAAACTAATGTTACTCAAAGATAGTGGTGGTACATTTTTATCCTTCGTAAAAATCCCTCTTGATTCAGCAGGAAGCTCAATTCCAGTTTTTGATGCAAGATTAAATTTTTGAAGTGTTTTATTTAATTTTGGAAATGTTAAATCAAAGGCGATTTTTGTCGTACCAACATTTGAAGAGTGCTTCAATATACCTTCAACAGAGAGCCATTCATACTTCTTATCCTGTTCAGCCTCAGAAATAACGTGCCCTTCAACAAGAAGCCTTCCCCCCTCTAAGTAATAATTAGTGTCAGGTCTAACAATGTTATTTTCTAATGCAGAAGCGATTGTAAAACTTTTAAATGTTGAGCCAGGCTCAAAAGGATCACTTATAAAAGATAATTTACGATGTATATTCTTTGAGTCACCTAAGTCATTTGGATCAAACGATGGATAATTTGCAACAGCTAAGATCTCTCCTGTCTCAGCATCCATAACTCCAATACCACCTCTAAAGGCCTCATACTTTTCAACAGATTCTTTTAAGACTTTCTCCGCATGTGCCTGAATATCTTTATCAATACTCAGATAGATATCGTTTGCAGTCGCCCCAACCTCTTCGCTTTCAAATCGAACAGGACGGCCTTTATTATCGATAATATATTTGATGATTTTAGGCTCACCCTTTAAATGTTTATCAAATCTGTGTTCAATTCCGGAAAGACCATTGTTATCAACTCCAACAAAACCTATTGCCTGAGATGCAAGCTCATGATTAGGGTAGAATCTCTTAGGAATCTCTTCGAAATAAACTCCTTTTATCTTTTTAAGCTCTGCAAGGACTTCTTCTTCCAGCTCTATTTTTCTCGCTAGCCAAGTAAACTTATTTCTCTTGGTTAGTTTTTTATTAACTTTTTTATAATTTAAATGTGGAATTAATTTAGAGACTTTTTTAATTGCATCCTTATCTTTGATCTGATTAGGAATAGCAAATACACTATAAGTTCGTACATTTATTGCAAGTGGATTTGAATTACGATCAAATATACGACCTCTTCGAGGATAAACTTTTCTCTCTCTAAAAAACTGATTCTTAGACTTTGAAAGAAGATATTCTTTATCGATAACCTGAACTTTAAAGGCCTTAAACAAAATGGCACAAAAACAAAGTGCAAACATCCCCAGAACAAAATATATCCTCTTTTTGACTTCCATTTCTTCCTTACTGAGGGATGACTATTAACTGATGCTTCTTAGGCTGCTGAAGCTTGTATGTTCTAGCCAACTTTCTTAAGTTCTTTACTGAAAGGTGCTTCGCCTATTTAGCTTTTAACTCTTTTCCTTCAATCTTAACTTTTTCAATATCTTTACTGATTGCTGCGATTTTATAGTTCATCTCAACAGTCTTCATTCTAAAGAGTACAAAAAGTACTGTTATAACGATTAAACTTAAAAAAATTGGTAACCCCTGTGCACTAAAAAAAATAGCTTTAACTTTTTTCTTTAGCTCGCTTTCTGCAGGCTTTCTAACTGCTCTCTTCCTTGAGACCGTTGCCATATTTTCTCCCTAATTAGTTTTCAATTTTTGAAAACTTAGCATATTTATTTTTAGATTTTTTTTCTTCCACTCTTTTAAGTACTCTTAATTTAGCACTTCTAGAACGAGAATTTTCCTCAAGTTCTTTTTCTCCAGGTAGAACAGGTTTTTTAGTCACAACCTCAAATAAAATATCTTCATTCTTTTCCAGCTTTCTAAACTCCTGCTTAACAATCCTGTCTTCAAGAGAATGAAAACTTATTACAACTATTTTACCATTAATCTTCAAAAATGGAATTATCTGACCAATCACTTCGGTGATACACCCTACTGGGATGAATTCGGCTAAG